>NZ_PNDH01000026.1:0-125739 GCF_005887175.1 Pseudoalteromonas sp. S1612
AATCAATAATAGCTGGGTCTACTATTATGCTTGTAGTGATGTGTTGTTATACAAGTTTCATGTTGATTTCCCTGTTTGATTACTGATTAAGTAATATTGAGCCAGCTTTAATAGCTGGCTTTTTTTATGCGCTTAATTTAGTGCGTTACCCCTACTGCTAAAGAGCGTTATTCGTTATGATGGCATGTCACTAAATTTTAAAAGTTTATTTTATGTTTACTTCGTTTTTATCCCATTTAGATTGGTTAAGTGTAAGTGCTGGCGCTATAACAGGCATGGCTATTTGTGGTGTTGTATCAATGCAATTAAGCAAAAAAATAAAGCGCCAAGTAAATGAGCAACAACAACAGTTAATGTTATTACAAAGCCAGCATGAGCAAACACAAAGCCAATATGCCGCGTTGGTTGAAGAGCACGATTTATTAGGACTTACACATCAAGAGCAGCGGGATCAGTCTCAGCATTTTAAAACCCGTTTAACTGAGCAAGAAAAGCAAAGCCAACTTTATAATCAATATTGGCGTAAAGCCGAAGCCGAGCTAACCGCCCTGCGCGAGCAATACAATCTGCGCGATGTAGAGCTTAATAATATACGCACTACCCTTGAGCAAAAGCAGCAGCATTTTAGTGAACAACTCGCCCATATAGAGCAAAGTAAAGAAACGCTTAAAAAAGAATTTGAAAATTTAGCTAACCAAATATTAGAAGAAAAGTCGCAAAAATTTAAAACCCTCAATCAAGAAAGCATAGAGCAGTTACTTAAGCCGGTTCAAGGTGAGCTAAAAGGCTTTAGAGATAAAATGGAGTCTATTCACGTTGAAGACTTACAGCAACGTGCTGCACTTAAAACTGAGCTGCTGCATTTACAAGCCAAAAGCCAAGCAATTACCGAGCAGGCCGATAAGCTAAGCAATGCCTTACAAGGGCAAAAGAAAACCCAAGGTAATTGGGGCGAACTCATGCTAGAAAACGTGCTTGATAGCGCAGGCCTGCGCGCTGGCACCGATTACAAGCGAGAAGTGTCGTTTAATACCGAAGACGGCCGTTTGCGCCCTGATGTTGTGGTGTATTTACCTCAAGGTCGCCACTTAGTGATTGATGCAAAAACATCGTTAAATGCCTATACCCGTTATGTAAATGCCGAAACAGAGCTTGAGTCTCAACAAGCGATTAAAGAGCATGTAAATGCCGTAACTGCCCGTATAAATGAGCTGGCCAGTAAATCCTATGATCGCCTACCAGGTATAAACTCGCCTGAGGTTGTTATTATGTTTGTACCCATAGAATCCGCCTTTGTAGAAGCACTTAAATACCAAAGCGACATTTACCAGCAAGCAATAGAAAAAAACATTTTGGTTGCTACCCCTACTACCCTATTAACCAGTTTAAATATTGTTAAACAGTTATGGCGCTTTGAAGAGCAAACTAAATATTCAAAAGAGCTGGCTAATCGTGCTGAGCGTTTTTACAGTAAACTCAATGGCTTTTTAACCAGTATGGAAGGCGTGGGTAAACAGCTTGATAAAGCCAAAGAAACTTACGATAAAGCATTTTCTCAGTTATACCGTGGTAAAGGTAACTTAATTAAACAAGCCTCAGAATTTAAGGAGCTTGGTGTATCGGTGCAAAAAGAGTTACCTCAAGAAAGCGTTGAACGCGCTCACTTAGAGCTTGATGAATAAACACCGCACATAATTTTTGCGCACTGAGGTTGTGCGTTTATGTGGCTAGTTATTTACTGACGGCGCAGGCACTATAATAATACCTGTCCTTTAGGATTAACCACATGCAACGCCCAACCGTTTTTTTCATTTCTCATGGTGGCGGCCCAATGCCATTACTAGGTGATGCCAACCATGCAGAAATGCGATCCTGCTTAGAACAGGTTGCCGCTAAAATCCCAAAGCCCTCTGCTATTTTAATGGTCAGCGCGCATTGGGAAGCTCAACCAATTAGTATAACCGCGCACTCTTCACCGCCACTTATTTACGATTACTATGGTTTTCCTAAGCAGGCGTACCAATTAACTTACCCTTGTGCTGGCCAGCCGCAACTTGCTAATTTAGTACAGCAGGCGCTCGCAACACATAATATTGACTCAAAACTCGATTCACAGCGTGGTTTTGATCACGGTATGTTTGTACCGTTAAAAATTATGTACCCAGAGGCCGATATTCCCTGTGTGCAAATATCCTTGCATCCAAGCCTCGACCCGCTGTTGCATGTTGAAATTGGTAAAGCGCTGCAAAGTATTGATTACGATAACTTATTAATTATAGGCTCAGGCTTTACCTTCCATAATATGCGCGCTTTTGGTGTTACCCAATCAAGCGATGTTAATCAGCAAAACCTGGCATTTGAAAATTGGCTGGTAAGCACAATCGCAGATCAAACATTAACCGAGCAACAGCGTGAACAGCAATTATTAGCATGGCAGCAAGCTCCTGCTGCACGCTTTAATCACCCCAGAGAAGAGCACTTGTTACCGCTACATGTATGCTATGGCGCTGCTATGTGTGCAAGCACTGAGGTATTTGAATTAAATATTGCCAATAAGCGAGCCAGTATGTATTTGTGGCAATAATAAAAAACACGCCAGACTTTGCTAGGCGTGTTTTTGGTTCTTCTGCATTTATTGCAGCGGTTAAGCGGCAATTACCATTTCATTTCGCCTTTATGAACTTTAGCACCAATGCTAGGAGCCATAGGTAATACAGCCTCAGGGTATGAGTTGGTCATTTTATCTATCAGCAGCTTACTGCTATCACTACTTTGCTTAGCGTGTGCAAAATCCTTTAAATACTGGATTGAAAAATCAATATTTGCAGCATCTAATTGGGTGCCTGCTTTCATATGCCCTGGGATCACCACGTCAGGTTTAAGTGCTTTCATTTCATTAAGTTGTTTTGCCCAGGCATTTTGCGCTGCTTGAGTTTGCGCATCGGCCATCCATAAATGAACATTGGCGTATACAGCCACATTACCTAAAATAGCTTTGTTATCAGGTATCCATAAATAAGGACGATGATTATGCTCACCCTCTGTACCACGAATTTCAATGGTATGGCCTTCTATTTTTAAGCTATTACCATTAAATACCTCAGGAACAACGGGGTTTTTTGGGGCGTTTTCCCCCATTTTTGGCGTCCAGAAAGCAAGTTTACCTTTAAGCTTTGCTGCTATTTTTTGGTGCACTGCCGGTGTGGTTATAATCTTTGCGTCAGGAAAAAACTGCTGTAACACTTCAGCGCCAAAGTAGTAATCAGGATCGGCTTGGCTAATAAAAATAGTTTTTAGTTGTTTACCAGAGTCAATTACTTTGGCGGCAATGCGCAGTGCATCTGCTTTGGTAAATCCGGTATCAATTAAAATTGCATCGGTACGGCCATAAACCAGCGTGGCATTAACATGAAAGCTATTGCTGTCAGCGTTATACACATCAAGGGTTAGTGGGGTTTCGTCTGCAATAGCGATATTGCTGGCTAATAGTGTGCTTAGTAAAAGAGTGCGTAGGTTCATAGTATTCTCATCATTGGTTGCTAATGCGAGCATAATAAAGGTTTGATATGTTCAGAAAAACAACCAATAATTAGCATCATTGTTTCATAAATCGTGCAAATACTATGGATAAACTCACCGCAGCGCAGGTTTTTGTGGATGTTGCCTACTCAGGCAGTTTTACTGCTACTGCCGATCGGCTTGAAATGTCACGCCCTATGGTTACTCGTCATATTGAGTCGGCAGAGGCCTGGTTAAATACGCGCTTATTGCATCGCACTACCCGTAAAGTAACGCTTACCACCGCCGGCGAGGCCTGTTTACCCGAAATAGAGCAATGGTTAGCACAGGCTAACCGTTTAGTTGAACAAACTAAAAGCCAGCAACAGTTGTCAGGTAAAATACGAGTAGCGACCAGTATGTCGTTAGGTTTTGCACAATTAGCCCCTATATTTACACGTTTTATGAAACGTCACCCTAACGTGCAAATAGACATAGATCTTGAAGACTCAACCACAGATCTAATAGAGCAACGTGTTGATTTGGCAATACGTATTGCAGCCAATCCTGATCCTTCGTTAATAGGTAAACCTATTGCCGAGTGTGAATCTATATTAGTGGCCTCAGCCGACTACCTTGCTGATTATCCGCCAATAACGACACCACAACAGTTAAGCGCTCATCAGTGTTTAGGCTATAAAAACTTCGACCGATATATTTGGCATTTACACAACGGGGATGAGTTTCAATCTGTTGATGTTAAATGCAATTTAAGTGCAAACGAGGCCACCACATTACTTCATGCAGCCATAGCCGGTGGTGGTATTTCAGTACAGCCTACGTATTTGGCAAATCAATATATACTTGATGGTCGCTTGCAGCGTGTATTAGCGCCATGGACATTAAACCCAATGAAAATATATGTGCTTTACCCTTCTCGTCAGCATTTATCGGCAACAGTAAGAGCACTAATCGACACGCTCAGTGATGAATTTAAAAATCCAGCATGGTAATTAATTATAAAAGTTTGGGTTTAAACCATAGCTTTGTGCGTTAAGCATGCTGATATTGTGTAGGTTATTTTGTTACAGTAAATGTAATAAGCGCCTTAATCTATAAAGGTCAGCAGACCCAAGGAACAATAACAATGAATCTGATCAAAATATCGGGCTTGGCACTGGCCATTGTTGCGGGCTTAGGCTTGCAAGCATGTTCAAGTACCAGCATAACAACCAACAATAATGCAGCGATGAGCACCGTGAATAACCCATTAAGCCTAACGCAAATTTATAAAGATAAAGAATTTAAAACCCAGCGAAGCACTTACTTTAAGTGGCTAGACGATGGTACTGGCTACACTGTGCTTGAAGAGCGCGAAAGCGAAAAAGAAGATGATAACAACGCCGATGACGAAAAAGAGCACGGCGTAAAAGGCAACGACATTGTATTTTACAATGCTGACGGCACAGGCCGTAAAGTATTGGTTGAGTTTGAAAAGCTGTTGCCAGAGGGCGCAGACGAGCCATTCGCAATCGAAAGCTATCAGTGGTCAAAAGACGGTAAATGGCTGATGGTATTTACCAACAGTGAGCAAGTTTGGCGTTCGCGCAGCAGAGGCGACTTTTGGTTACTTAACCTTGAGACAAACCAATTACAGCAATTAGGTGGTAAAGACGTTGAGCCAACTAAGTTAATGTTTGCTAAGTTCTCGCCAGATAGCTCAAAAGTGGCTTACGTACGCGACAACAATATTTATATGCAATCGGTTGGCAGTAACGATGTAACTGCGCTCACAACCGATGGTAACGCCACCATTGTTAACGGTAATTTTGATTGGGTATACGAAGAAGAATTTACTATTGCTGATGGCTTTCGTTGGAGCCCAGATAACAAATCAATCGCCTATTGGCAGCTTGATACCAGTGACGTGAAGTTTTTCACTATGATCAACAACACTGACGAACTGTACCCTACCCTTAAAGAGTTCCCTTATCCTAAAGCGGGTGAAACCAACTCTGCCGTGCGTGTTGGTGTGGTAAGCCTTAGCGACAAACAAACCCGTTGGGCTGAGCTTGAAGGCGATAACCGCGACCGTTATATTCCGCGTATTAGCTGGGCAGGCACCGGTAATGAATTAATGATTCAAGACTTAAACCGCCCACAAAGCCATAACAAAGTGTGGTTGTTTGATTGGCAAAAGCAGCAACTGACCAAGATTTTAGAAGACAAAGACGATGCGTTTATAGAGTGGTTTTATAAAGCAAACTGGTCAAAAGACGGTGAGTTTTTTATTTGGCATAGCGAACGCGACGGCTGGCGTCATCTTTACCGTGTATCGCGCGATGGCAAAACTATTATCGACCTAACCCCTGGTGATTACGACATTATTGATATGCTGAGCATCAATGAAGATAAAAACGTAATGTATTTTATTGCCTCGCCAAACGATCCTGGTCAGCGTTATTTATACAGCACACCGCTTGATGGCAGCAGCAAACCGGTACGGGTCACACCTGCTGAGTTTGAAGGCTCAAACAGCTACTACATGTCAAAAGATGCCTCATGGGCTATGCACACTTACTCAAAATTTGGTAAGCCACCGACTAAAGAGATTATTAAAGTGGCAGATCATAGTAATGTAAAAACCTTAGTTGAAAATACAAAGCTTAAACAAAAACTGGCTGAACAAAGCTTACCAAAGCATGAGTTTTTTAAAGTAAACGCGCAAGATGGCACCGAGCTTGACGGCTACATTATGTTCCCAGAGAACATGGATAAAAGTAAAAAATACCCGATTGTTTTTTACGTATACGGTGAACCATGGGGTTCAACCGTGCAAGACCGCTGGGAAGGTAACAGTTACTTATATAAATCGTTACTAACGCAAAAAGGCTTTATTGTGGCATCGGTTGATAACCGTGGTACACGTGCACCAAAAGGCCGAGATTGGCGCAAATCGATTTATAAAAAAATCGGCTCAATTACCGTACAAGACCAAGTAGACGCCCTAGATGCTATGGCTAAACGCTGGGATGTAATAGACACTGACCGCGTTGGCGTGTGGGGGCATTCAGGGGGCGGTAGTTCAACCCTTAACTTATTGTTCCGCCACGGTGATAAATTTAAAGTAGGCATTGCCTCAGCACCCGTGCCAGACATTCGTTTATACGACACCATTTACCAAGAGCGTTATGCAGGCAATCCAAACACCGATCCTGAGAGTTACGATAACACCTCGCCGATTACCTTTGCTAAAAACCTAACCGGGAAGCTATTGCTTATTCACGGCACAGGCGATGATAACGTGCATTATCAAGGCTCAGAACGCTTAATTGACGAACTCGTTAAGCACAACAAACAGTTTGAGTTTTTCTCATACCCTAACCGCTCACACAGCTTGCGCGAAGGCAAAGGCACCACTTTGCATTACCATACTATGATGGCTGACTTTTTTGAGAAGAATCTATTGAATCAGTAGTTTGATTAGTTAGTTTAAATACTAAAAAGCCACACACTAACAAATAGTGTGTGGCTTTTTTAATCAAAATGTAATGGGGGTTTACAGCGGGGTTTAAAGATTTTTAGTTACTGATACTTATACTCGAAAAGTTTAATTTATCGATATATATAAGCGGTAATATTTGCTGAACCGTGCGTGAGATTGATATCTCTTGTAGTTGACTTGCTCGGACTTTAAGCAAATGCTCAGTAGCTGAATTATTTTGCTCACTTTCTGCCAAAGCTAGCCTTCCTCCGTTTATTAAAACTACAACCAAGTGACTTTTATAATCAGGAAAGTACTAGTGAACTTTATTGGTTATCTTGCAAAATAGCGTCTAATAAGGCTTTTATAAGCGGCTCTTTACCTACTTTCAAATGAGAGATGAGGCTAATATGGCGTAAATATTTACTTCCTGAAATTGGTAACACTTTGATATTGTGCTTTCCTTCTTCTAAACCCTTAAATATTGGCATCAAAGAAACTCCCATACCGCGACCCACCATTAGTGCTATTGATTCTAAAGCGTCAATTTCACATAGAGGTTTAACATGAATATCTTTATCAATTAAATATGAGTCTGCAATTGCTCCGCCCCAAGCAGAACGATCATACTGAATGAAAGGCATTGTAATTAAAGACTCTTCTACGTTAAGTTTATTTTCTAAGCTGCACACAAAGCCAAGCTTTTCAGAATAAAGAGGTGTTATTTTTAGGTATTTTGGACAAATAAATGGAGGTGTAACAATTATAATGACATCTAATTTTTTTTCGACCAGTTGTTTATATAAATAAGCAGACGTCCCTGGAAATATCTGTAAAGAAAGGTTAGGAGCACTTGTCGTCAAATATTGAATTGTACTGGGTAATAATCCGGTTAGCACCGTTGAAATGGCACCTAATTTTAACTCTCCAGATAAACCAGTCTCATCTAAGTCACTTTGAAGAGCATCAACTTCAGAAACTAAGCGTTTTAATCTAGGTAAAATCTTTAAACATTCTGACGTTGGAGTTGCGCTGTGTCCTGCACGGTTGAGTAACTTGCAAGCCAAAGAGTTTTCTAATGCTTTAATTCTCTGACTAACAGCTGCAGGAGTTAACATTTGATTCCTAGCGGCAGCCGCAATTGAACCAGTATCAACAACTTCTATTAAGCTTGATATAAAACGAATGTCCAAAACAAATTCTTATGGTCGAAGTAAAAATAATATAGTAAATCTTTCGGTGTTTGAATGCTATTTTATAGTTAAATTATATTTAAATTAACTAGGATTCTTCATGGAAAAAGCGATCTTTCATTTAGCGTTAAATGTCACAGACTTGAAAAAAGCATGCGATTTCTATGGTGACTTATTGGGTGCAGAACAGGGGAGAAGTACCGAAAGCTGGGTTGATTTCAACTTTTTCGGACATCAATTATCTTTGCACATAGGCATCCCATTGAGTTCAGAGTATACCGGTAAAGTTGATGGTACCGCGGTACCTATGCCACACTTTGGTGTAATCTTGCCTATAAATATGTGGAAGCGATTAGCGGAAAAGTTAAAAACCGCAAACATTGAATTTATTATTCCGCCATCACTTCGTTTTAAAGGCCAACCTGGAGAGCAATACACTATGTTCTTTCTAGATCCGTTTGGAAATCCAATAGAGCTTAAGGGTTTTTTACAAATGGATGAGGTTTTTAATACATGAGAATTATTGTTTTCGTAAGTAGATTAAATGTAGAGGTTCAGTCTCAATGGTTAACTATGCTTAAAAAACAGTTAACTAATGAAACAATACTCTTGCCTCATCAGATTAGTGAATCACAGGTTAAAGATGTTGATATTGCAATTGTTGCAAACCCAGATCCAAAAGACCTAGAAAGGTTTGTTAATTTAGTATGGGTACAAAGCTTATGGGCAGGTGTAGAGCGATTAATTAATGATTTACCTAGAAAACAGGTAAAATTGGTTAAATTAGATGATCCACAGTTATCAAAAACGATGGCTGAATCAGTTCTTGCTTGGACTCTATATTTACAACGGAATATGCCTGAGTACGCTCAACAGCAAAATAATAAGCAATGGAACCAATTACCTTGTGTGACATCAAACGAGCTCCGAGTGAGTATATTGGGTGCAGGCAAACTTGGCATTGCAGCTTTAGGTATGCTTAAAAAATTAGATTATCAAGTAAGCTGTTGGAGCAGAACTAAAAAGCAGTTTAATGGTATTAGTAGTTACTCAAGCTTTAGTGGTTTGCAAAAGATGTTAAGCAAAACAGATATTCTGATCAATTTATTACCACTAACACAGCATACTTATCATCTTCTTGGTAAAGCGTTATTAAGTGAACTTCCTACTGGAGCAAAGCTTATAAATTTCTCACGTGGCGCTGTGGTTGACATGAAAGGCTTACTGGAGTTACTAGAAACGAGGCATTTATCTCATGCTGTTCTGGATGTATTTGAAAAAGAACCTTTAGAATCGTCAGATCCTATTTGGAGTAATACTAATATTACAGTGTTACCGCATATCTCAGCTCCAACCAATATTTCTTCGGCAACTAAAGTTGTTGCTCAAAATATAGAAAAGTATCGAGAGAATAATGTTATTCCTAACCCCGTAAACGTTAGCGCTGGATATTAAAAGAATATTTTAATCTTCTGTAATCAAAATGGTGCGGGGGTTTACAAAGCATAAGTTGGGTAGAGTGTAACGAAACCCAACAAAGAAAGGCGGCTTTGCTCAATAGCAATGCGCTAAAGGCTCAACAGGTAATAAGTGAATCGTTTAATACTAAACATGGCTTGGAATTAGAGTCGTATTAAAAGAGTAGCATCCATGCCACTGCAAGTGCGATATTAATAAAAATTAAGAGCTTGGTTGCGAAGGTTGATACTTATTAACGAGAATGTGCTGCAAACTTTTAAGTGCCCGCTTTATCGCTTGCAGCATACTTCTTCCTTTTGTATTTACATTAATACTGGGTAGCCCAGGCAAAAGAATATTAATTTTGCATTGCTGCAAAGTGCCGTGGCGCTCACTCGAAAGATCATTTATTTGAATCTCTACTTTACGAATATTTAAAGCATGTTTTGCCAATTGGCTTTTTATCAACTTCAAAAGCGACATCTTTTCACTTGCGTTAATTATCTTGTCTTTAACTGTAAGTTTTAGCTTCATGCAATTACACCTTTTAATAGTAACTATGTTGCAGGCATGACTGTAATCTACTAACTTAGTGGCAAAGGAAAAAGCTGATTATTTCTTACTTTAAAACAGGTATTTTCGAATGATTACCAACATCAACTACAATCACTTATATTATTTTTGGCAGGTAAGTAAGCACGGCAGTATTGCTGCGGCGAGTAAAATACTTAATTTAACGCCGCAAACGGTCAGCTCACAAATTACTAACTTAGAGCAACGATTAGGAAAACCACTGTTTGTTCGCCAAGGCCGAGGCCTACAGCTAACTGAATTTGGCCATGTAACTCAGCAATACACCAATGATATGTTTGCTATTGCTCACGAATGGCTAGAAACCACGCAAGGTGATACCACGCAATACTCACGAACGTTAAAGGTCGGTATTTCAGACGTGTTGCCTAAATCACTGGTGTCGAAGTGGCTAGCGCCTTTAATTAATAACGACCGTATTACCAACTTGCACTGTATTGACGGCCAACAAGATGAGCTGCTGGCACAAATGGCGATTCATAAGATCGATTTAGTGTTAGCTGATAAACCACTCGATACTACCTTGTCATTTAAGGCGTTTTGTCATGAAATAGGCAAAAGCCAAATCGCTCTTTTTGGTAACGAAACATGGCATTCGCAATTACATAAGCAGTTTCCGCAGTCTTTAAACAACAAGCCTTTAGTGCTCCCCGCAAAAGAAAGCCCCGTCGCGCGTGCTATTTATTATTGGCTGCAAGAGCAAGAGATTGAAATGACAATAGCAGGCCATGTTGACGACAGCGCATTAATGAAATCACTCGGTGAGCAAGGGTTCGGGATATTCCCTGCGCCTATTTTGGTAAAAGCCGAAGTGGAGCGCCATTACGGCGTAAATTACATTGGTACAATTGATAATGTTTATCAGCATTATTATGCCTTTACGCCCGACAGGCTCATTAAAGACAGTATTTATGATGAATTTATAAAGCATGCGCAAATGACGTAGATTTTAGTTAATCGTTTTAAGATTGACGGGCGTCGGGGTGCGGGTTACGGGGGGGCTAAAGGCTATTATTTAACCTCGACGCGGGGTGAACCCGCTGCTACTAGTAGTTAATATTCTAGGTAGTAGCGGCTTTATGCCGCGTCTTTTTAAGGCTCATATAAATGCTCTTATCGAGTAAACATATTAATTGCCATTACAATTAATAAGCCGGCAAATATTTTCTTTATAGTTGAAACTGGCAAATAATGGGTAGCTTTAGCGCCGAGTGGTGCGGTAAACCATGAGGTGCATACAATACCCAATAAAGCGGGCAAATATACAAAGCCTGCAAATCCTTCTTTTAGGCTAAATAACTGGCTGCCTGAACTGATATAACCCATTGAACCAAACAGGGCTATCACAATGCCTGAGGCCGAGGCGCAGCCAATGGCTTTTTTCATATCAACAGAAAAAAACGTCAGTAACGGCACTAATACTGCCCCGCCGCCAATACCTATCATGGCAGATAACCCACCGGTTATGATCGTATAAACGCTTAGCAACCCTTTGTTTGGTAACGAGCGTGCTATTGCTGAATCATTCTTACCAGAAAAAATCATTTTTAGTGCAATTAACACCACACTTACAGCAAACACCAAACGCACTACATGCTCAGGTAACAGCGCGGCCATAAAGCCACTAATGAGCGCGCCAAAGGCAACGCCTGCCATAACCCAAGGTGCAATATCCCACGGTACATTGCCATTTTTATGATGCGCAATAGCCGACGAGGTCGAAGTAAATAAAATAGAGGCCAGCGAAGTCGCAATGGCAACCACCACTACTTGTTCAGGTGGCAAAGCATTAAAGTGCAGTAATATCATGCTGAGTATGGGCACAATCACCAGCCCGCCCCCTATTCCTAATAAGCCAGCTAAAAAACCAACACCGCTACCTAATATGGCGCAGTATATAATTAACACTATTAAATCACTCATTCCTTTTATCTCTTCTTATGTTGTGGAAAGTTCTGCGACGGCGAGCTGCTTAATAAAGCGCTTAAGCTCACCTAAGTTTATTCGAGTATATCAACAACCGTTTATGCAAATTGGACTTTAAGTACTTATGAGCATTGAATAATACTCACGTTTTGTATGAATAAATCACAACACCCGTAAAAGCATCTAGAAATCTAGACTTCTAAAGTGGGTTTTGTCTGAGTGGGAGCGTCTACTAGCCTAATTTATCCATTCAACTTTGTTAAAGAATGAATCTGGCTCATGTTTTACCTGAAATAATACCGTTTTTCTTCATGCTACATAGCGCGTATAAATTTATTAACTCTGCAAAGCACCATTACAGTTATCCCGTTAGTTTGGTTTTAACAGCGAGTAATGTGTCATTGATAAAAGCAGTAACAACTCAAATTGAAAGGATACGGCTATGAGCACTGATCTTACATTTACTATTAAAAGCACTAACTTGGATGAAAACTACCATCCATCAAATAACACACGTATTACGACCAATTTCGCTAATTTAGCTAGGGGTGAAAGCCGCCAACAAAACCTGCGTAATACCCTAAAAATGATCAACAATCGTTTTAATGCACTGGCCAGTTGGGATAACCCACAAGGGGATCGTTACGAGGTTGAGCTAGAGATCATTTCGGTCGATTTAGACATTGCAAGCAATGGTCAGGCATTTCCGTCAATTGAGGTATTAAAAACTAATATTATTGACCGCCAAACTAACGAGCGAATTGAAGGCATGGTGGGTAATAACTTTTCATCGTATGTGCGCGACTACGACTTTAGCGTGTTATTGCTTGAGCATAACAAAAGCAAACCGCAATTTAGTATCCCTGATAACTTTGGTGACTTACACGGCAAGTTGTTTAAATGCTTTGTAAACTCAAATACCTATAAACAGCACTTTAAAAAGCCACCGGTTATATGTTTAAGCGTGTCTGATAACAAAACCTATCAGCAAACCGAAAACTTACACCCTATTTTAGGCGTAGAGTATCAGCCTAATGAGTCGTCGTTAACTGAGCAATACTTTAAAAAAATGGGCTTACAAGTGCGCTACTTTATGCCACCAAACAGCGTTGCGCCGTTAGCGTTTTACTTTTTTGGTGACCTACTTAACGACTACAGCAACCTTGAACTAATTAGCACCATTAGCACCATGGAAACGTTTCAAAAAATTTATCGTCCAGAAATTTATAACGCTAATGCCGCCGCAGGTAGTCGTTATAAACCGAATTTAAAAAATGACGATCATTCATTAACGCAAATTGTGTATGACCGCGCAGAACGAGGTCAATTAGCGGTTGAGCAAGGCAAATTTACCGAGCAGCATTTTATTAAGCCTTATCAGTCAGTACTGCAGCAGTTCTCAGCAAGTATCGCTTAATTACACAACAAGATTAAAGGCAGCATTTATTATGAAAAAACTATTACCTACATCATCAGCAGGCAGCTTGCCAAAACCGTCATGGCTTGCTGAGCCCGAAACCTTATGGTCACCGTGGAAATTACAAGGTAGCGAGCTGGTAGATGGCAAACACGACGCTCTGCGTATTTCCCTGCACGAGCAACAAACTGCAGGCGTAGATATAGTCAGCGATGGCGAACAAACTCGTCAGCACTTTGTAACCACCTTTATTGAGCACTTAAATGGCGTTGATTTTGAAAACCGTAAAACAGTTAAAATTCGCGACCGTTACGACGCCAGCGTACCCACAGTGGTTGGCCCTGTGTCTCGTACTAAATCGGTATTTGTTGAAGACGCCAAGTTTTTACGCCAGCAAACCAGCCAACCAATTAAATGGGCACTGCCTGGGCCAATGACCATGATCGACACCCTGTATGACGATCACTATAAAAGCCGTGAAAAACTAGCGTGGGAATTTGCTAAAATACTCAACCAAGAAGCCAAAGAGCTAGAAGCCGCAGGGGTCGATATAATTCAATTTGATGAACCCGCTTTTAACGTGTTTTTTGACGAGGTAAACGACTGGGGCATAGCCTGCCTTGAGCGAGCCATAGAGGGGTTAAAATGCGAAACTGCCGTGCATATTTGCTACGGCTACGGCATTAAAGCCAACACCGATTGGAAGAAAACCCTCGGCACAGAGTGGCGACAATACGAAGAAGTATTCCCTAAGCTGCAAAAATCTAATATTGATATTATTTCGCTAGAATGCCAAAACTCACATGTACCTATAGAGCTACTCGAACTCGTACGCGGTAAAAAAATAATGGTGGGCGCAATCGATGTAGCCACCAATACTATAGAAACCCCTGAAGAGGTGGCCAAAACTCTACGCGAAGCACTTAAATATGTAGATGCCGACAAACTCTACCCATGCACCAACTGCGGCATGGCCCCCCTGCCCCGCAATATTGCAAACGGTAAGCTCAACGCCCTAAGCAAAGGCGCAGAGTTAGTACGTAACGAACTATTAGCAGCAAATGTCGCTTAATTTTTAGTTATAGCTGCTGCAAAAAAGCCACACCTTAACACATGTTGAGGTGTGGCTTTTTTAATCAAAATGTAACGGGGGTTTACACCGCAAGGTGAAAGCTAAAAGGTGCTAGGTGAAAGGTTTAAGTTCGTTGAATATTGGTTGGGTTGAGTGCAACAAACCTAGCAAAAGTAATTAAACTTAACCGAGCCGCTAGGTATTATCGATTTGAAAGTACCCCATTTACAGAGAACGCCGCCATAAACCGCGCGAGCTTGCGAGCGTCGGGTGACCGAAGGGAGCGAATTTAATGGCCTTGTTATGCACTTACAGAATGCCTATCAGAGCTGAAGCACCTGCTCCAATAAGACTACCTACAGTGCTGTTTTGTAAGAATTCTTTCAGTTTTGATTTGGCTTCAGGATCATCACTTTTAGCGATTTTTTCTGCCAACTCTTGAATAGTCACATTTGTCGTTAATGTATTACTGTTACCTACCTGAACATTTTCGCCACTAATTGAACCAATATTGAAAGTGGAATCGCCATGTTTAGTGACATGAGGCTGTGCAGTCGTATTCTCGACTTTAAGAGTCAGCATGTGAGGATGCGAAGTACCTACGCCTAAAGATCCCCCCTCTAAAAATGATGCATCTACAACTTTAAGATGTATCTCACGATTACCAGATTTTTGAGTAATAACATCGCCAATTCCCACATCTGGCTCATCCGTATACGGAACCAGCACTTGACCTTTGGACATATTACGTTGCCCTTTGTATTCGATGCCTGAGATAGTTAATTTTTCAGGGTATGCCAACTTATCAAAATCCATCTTTCTCTCCGGTGTTCTTGTGGTTAATCATTGGTGCATAACGCCCTAATAATGGGCAAAAAATTGTTGGCTAAAACGAGTGAGGAGCATTGTCCTTATTTATTAGCTTGTTATATGCCCAGTTGCTTCTGTAAGAAATAACTAGTGTGCCCTTTAGGCATATCAGGTAATTCGCCAAAAATTGAATAACCTGCTTTGATATAAAAATCTAGCGCTTGGAATGTAGTCGTTTCCAACCTAATGCTAGGGATATTTTGAGATAAAGCATATTCCTCCATACGAGATAATAATTTTGTTCCCCATCCACCTTCACGAATACTTTCATCAATCCAAAGTCCCTGAATATGCATCCAGTTCCAGTTGATTTCACCTAGAATGCCGCCAAGAATCACACCTGATTCATCTTTTATGAATGAAGATATTTTTTTTCTAAACACAGTACCAGTATGCGATTCGTTAAATTCCGTCAAACCAGTTTTCAGGGCTTCAAATTCATTATCTTGTGGTGGGAGAGGATTAGTTAATTCCATAATTATGCTACGAACTCCGTTTGGGCATATAACGCCGCACTAAGCGGACTAAAATAGTGGGTTAAAATGTGTAGCGTAGCGAAACGTAACCCACTGTTTTAGTTCCGTTTAAGTGCCTTGTTATGCATAACACCCTATGCATTAGGTAGTGTAATAAAACCATCTTTATTTTCTTCTTCCTCTAACACAAGGTTAGTTACGATATTTTGTAAATCTGAAAAAGTCATATTTTGTGTAAATGGATTTACGGAGGAAGTCCAATGGCAATTCTGAGTTCGGTCGAATAAATCTTCAGTAGTTCTTCGGGGATATTTAGCTAATGACGACTCGAAAAAGCTAGTTGTGTAAGTATAGTGATGTGTATGAACAAATTTGTCCCATGTAGCTATTAATGCATCTTCATTCTGAATATCGATAAATTCAAAGTCTTCCATGTTTCTTGTATCTATATTCCCCCACGCACCTTTTAACAAATCAATTGCTTCAACATCAGTTTTCGGGGCACTATATCCAAAGATGGTAACTAGGTAAGCTCTAGATAAGTAATTCTTTAAGGCTTTCCAATTATCAGATGTGAATGGATCATCGTTATAATTTTTTTGACTTATAGGGTATAAGAGACGGCTAGGGCTAAATCTTTTACCACATTCAGGACAATCATTATCAAGTTTACCGCCATGCTTATGGTTTAAGCAGTAGCCAACTAACACATTCCCATGTAAAAAAGCTAAATCAGGTAATTTATTAGTTAGTTTAGAAACACGTTGATATGCTTGAATTAATAGAGGATCCCAATTAAATGTAGCCACCAAGTCTTTTTCTCTTAGTGAAAGTAATAAATAGTCATATACCGTCGGCTCATCAGGAATTTCAAATGCACTAAAGTAATCCCGTATACTTTCATCTAACGTATTCCTAACGTCTTCATATTCAGCCTTACTTGCTATTTCTGCGTAGATATCTTCGAGGTTATCACTGCTCGTTTCTAGGTTTAAGTTTGCAATGATTTCGCTCATCCCAAGCTTTTCAATAAAGCCATCCATAACGGAAGTTTTCATTCCATTTTTATCGCCATTTGGAATAGTAGCAACACTTGCCCCTGCCCCCATTAAAACTACGTGAGGACGAGACTTAAATGATTTCTCATATTGGAAATGTGAATCCATGCTAGTTCCTTATGCATAACAATTTAATAGTGCGCTGATCGCGCATATTTCTGCCGACGCCACGCTCATTTTTCTACTTTATATAGTTTTAGCAAATAACCTAACGTATTACTATCATTAAGTTTTATAAAAATATTAAGCAAAGTTAAATAGAACAATATGCGCGCAGCGCTCATTTTCATGAATATACG
The DNA here is from genome assembly GCF_005887175.1 of Pseudoalteromonas sp. S1612. Taxonomy (GTDB): domain Bacteria; phylum Pseudomonadota; class Gammaproteobacteria; order Enterobacterales; family Alteromonadaceae; genus Pseudoalteromonas; species Pseudoalteromonas undina. The sequence continues at coordinate 17,343 of NZ_PNDH01000026.1, forward strand.
CGCAATGAGCTGTTTGACGAATTGATTAACTATTATATTCCTCCAATCTCAATGCTCAGTCTTTGCTCAAATTTGACTGCTCACAAGCCTATCCCGAAAAAATAAGCTAATAAACCCTACTTTTAGCTATTACGTTCTTTGATTGCTATCGAGCACTTATGAACTCAACAACCCTTCCTAAAACAACGCGAATGTTTCTGACTTAAAAGCGCTGCTGATTTATTTTTTGATTAAAAACCACCTTACCATGCGGTATTTTTAACCAAATCGTAACGGGGGTTTACAGCACTCAACTGAATGCTAAGCTGTTTGTTTGCAAAAAATTACTATTACCATCGCCTAGTATAAAAGCACTGCAGTTAAGTCTTGTTTTTTACTTTATATTCAATGGAGTAGCTATATTGTTTTGAAGTGCTATTCTGATATATCAATTTGTAATTAATGCCGTTTTAATTAAGGATACTGGTCGTTGTTTTTTATTAAACCTAAGTTTATTTACAGCTCTTGCTCTATTTACAAACCTAAAATATCGTTTTCATTATTTTTTGTATTGCTGTGTTTGCCATTTTTTGCAAATGCTCAATTTGTCATTGGCATAGTGGGAAAAACTAAAAACGATAGCTTTTATATTCAGGCGTACAAAGGGTGTACCGAGTTTGCAAAGTCGCGGCCTGACGTTACCTGTAAATATGATGGGCCTGATGATTATCAAGATATTCGAACCCAAGCTTTAATTATTAATGACATGATGAAAAGTGGGATTGATGGTTTATTAGTTTCAATATCAGATTCTGATTATTTGGTAGAGAGAGCCCTTAAAGATTTATTTGAAAAAAACATTCCTGTTATTACTTTTGACTCAGATTTATTAGCAAAAGATCACCAGTACAGGCTCGCTTACGTTGGTACTGATAATTTTGACTTTGGTGTTGCGTTAGGCAATCAATTAAAGAATTTAGTAAGTGAAGAAAATAAGCGTATTTGTATTCAATCTGGTCATCCTACTGCACCAAACTTAAATAAAAGAATCGCAGGTGTTAGGTTTGCGCTTTCTGGGCAAAGTAGTCAGCGCTTATCGGGAGAAAATGGCTGGAGCGAGTATAACCGCTGCCCTCTTTATAGTTTAGGAAAAAGGGGCGCCTCGTTAGAGCAAGTAAAAAGCCTTACTAAGATGGACAAGCCTCCTGCATTTGTTGCTGTTGCCGGTTTTGCGCAATTTAATACCGAGTATATAAACTTGATGACACCCTACAAACATAAACTTGATTCAAAAGAACTTATTATTGTTTCAGCAGATACCGAAAAAATACAATTAGATGCGCTTAGCAAAGGGTTATCTTCATCAAACGTTGGTCAAAATCCATATGAAATGGGGCGACTCAGTGCGCAGTTAATGTATAACGTAATTAAGCATAATAAAAACCCTGCAAAAGCGTTTTATTTTTTAGACTTTCATTACTGCCAACAAAGCAACGCCCAAACATGTACTGTAAATTATTAATATTGAACCCCAGTGTGTTGAAGTATTCACTTTAGACACCCAATTTACTATGCGCTATTTTTAACCAAACCGTAACGGGGGTTTACAGTAACTGCTTAAAACGCGGGCGCTTTTACTGTACTTTATTAACTGATAAAGTGATTAATATTGAGTAGTAAAATTGCGTTTTAGTAACGATTTAAACAGGAGTCATTAATGGCAACTACACTGGCGTTTGATGTATACGGTACGCTTATAAATACCCATGGCGTGGTGTCGTTACTTGAAAATATGGTTGGTGATAACGCGCACGCATTTTCAACTACTTGGCGTGAAAAACAACTCGAATATTCGTTTAGACGCGGCTTAATGCAAAACTACGTGCCGTTTTCGGTGTGTACTGAGCAGGCACTTAATTATGCGTGTTTACTGCACAAGGTAACTTTAAGCGATGAGCAAAAAGCACAGTTATTAGCACGTTATAAAACCCTACCCGCATTTGATGATGTAAAAGCAGGGCTTGAGAGCTTAAAAGCACAAAACTATCGGTTATTTGCGTTTTCTAATGGTGCGGCCAGTGCGGTAAATACTTTGCTCGAAACGGCAGGCATAAGTGATCTTTTTGAAGGTGTAGTGAGCGCCGATGACATTAAAACCTTTAAACCCAACCCCGGTGTTTATAGTCATTTTTTACGTCAGGCACATTCAACCGGTGCTAATACCTGGTTGATATCGAGTAATCCGTTTGATGTGATTGGGGCGTTATCGCACGGTATGCGTGCTGCGTGGGTACAGCGCTCAAGTGAGGCTATTTTTGATCCCTGGAAGCTTGAGCCTACAATAACGGCGTGCAATTTACATGATTTAAAAACCAAGCTGGCAAGTAATAACCAGTGAGGCAGGGGTTAAATTACAGCAATGAAAGGCTAGGTTTGCGCTTACAAACCTAGCCTTTTTTAGTCTTTAATTGCAATGGCAATTTCTATTTCGTTACTGTTTTTATAATACTCAAAATCACTGGTGTAAGTACGTTCATAGCGGCAATCGTCTGAGCTGAAGTATTGCCAAATTTCGCCCCATAAATCGATTACTGCATCGGGCATTTCACCCTCACCTTTAAATACCAAATAACGCCCCGCTTGGGTGGTTACTTTTTTAGCTTCAGGGAGTTTAATTGATAAATTATCGCAGCAGGCAATTACGTCAAAATCGCCGGTGAGATCGCTTTCGTAATTAGTATACACACCATACACTTTAGTGTTTTGGGTGAGGCTGTTGGCAAACTTTTCACCAAATTTTTGCCAAAGTTCAGCTATATTTGCAGTGCCAGCGTTCATTTCATTGGCGTTGCAGGTTCTTACTTTTAAGCCGATTAAGGTCTGACTTGCTAGTTGCTTTACTTCCATCATGACGTCCTTTAGCGTTAATACAAACACCAACGTAACAGAAAAACCGCCAATACTTTAAATATTGTATTAAATATTTCATAAATAATGATTATTAAGCTCGGTTGCGTGTTTTTTGCTCACATTTAAATAGGTAGTAATGGCTAAACATAGCTTTGCTATCGCTAAAATAATTTACTTAACTTTCTCTTTTTTAAGTTTATTTTTTTGCTTGTAATGCTTGTCGTTTAATAATGTAGTTTATCGATTTTTGTTAAAAATATACGACAAGCTTATTAGCTCTAATTTAAAAAAAGTTGCTATCTAATCTTTTTTCATTATTGTAAATGGAAATCATTATCATTAAGATCCTTGCACCTAAAAAGTGTACTCAAGGAATGTTGATGTGTCTCAATCTCAAGTGTTAAATATTAATACCATTGAAAAACAGGCTGTATTTGAACAAAGCGGCCTGCCCCCACAATTCAATTTAGAGCAGTTCATTAATTATCAGATAGCGTCATTGCAAGGGTTGTCGGCAGTACAGCAAGCGATGGCTAAAGCCCAAAAGCCATTTTCAGGTGTGTCGGTAAATACGTTAGCAAAAGTAGTAAACGATGTTGATTTATCACAGCCTTTGGCTGACTTCCCGGCGGTGCTTGAGGAGCTAAAAGGCGTGTATTTAGATCATGCTGTGTACTTTCATCATCCGCGTTATATGGCTCATTTAAACTGCCCTGTAACCTATCCTGCTGTGGTGGCCGAACACATTATTGCCGCTATTAATACCTCGGTAGATACGTGGGATCAAAGTGCAGGCGCGACCTTAATCGAACAAAAGCTGATTGATTGGACATGCCAAAAAGCAGCATTGCCAAGCACTGCCGATGGAGTATTTACTAGTGGTGGCACGCAATCAAACTTAATGGCAATGTTAGTTGCTCGTGAAGTGGCTGTTAGCCGCTATGCGCCAGAGCATCAGGTAAAACTTCAGGGCTTACCAGCTGTTGCCTCGCGTTTTAAAATTTATTGCTCTGAGGTGGCGCACTTTAGTATTCAAAAAGCAGCGGCGTTACTGGGCTTAGGTTACAACGCTGTGGTGCCGGTGGCTACAAACCGCGAAATGCAAATGGATATGCAGGCACTTAAAACCGCCATAGCAACAAGCAAAGCGCAAGGTGATTTACCCATTGCAGTGGTTATTACCGCAGGCACAACCGATTTTGGCTCAATCGATCCAATCCATAATATTGCCATGCTGGCTAAAGAAGAGCAGCTATGGTGCCACGTAGATGGCGCTTATGGTGGCGGTTTGTTGGTGAGCGAGCACCACCGAAATGCGCTTAATGGCATTGAGTTGGTTGATTCAATAACTATTGATTATCACAAATCATTTATGCAACCGGTTAGTTGTAGTGCCTTTTTATTAAGCGATAAACGCCATTTTAGCCACATTACTTTATATGCCGATTATTTAAACCCATTAGCAGAGGCGGGAAATGGCACGCCTAATTTGGTTGATAAAAGCCTACAAACCACTCGCCGTTTTGATGCCTTAAAGTTATGGCTAACACTGCGCACCACTGGAGAAGCGCCGCTGGGTCGCGCGTTCGATAAAGTTATTGGTCTTGCGCGCCAAACGCATATTGTACTTAACGACCATCCCGACTTTGAAGTAGTTAACTACCCCGAGCTTAGTGCCTTAGTATTTAGATTTGCCCCTGATGATTTAAAACATGACCTTGATTTACTCGACTCTTTAAACCTGCATGTACGACAAACGTTTTTACAAACCGGTGAAGCCATGGTTGCCCGTACAAAAATAAATGGCCGTCACTATCTTAAATTTACATTGCTTAATGCGCAGTGCCAATTAACAGATGTACGCGCTGTTATTGAGCAAATTAGCCACATTGCATGGCAAACTTATAGGGAAATTGCATAATGGATAATCAACCTTACGATTTTATAGCTATTGGTCTTGGCCCATTTAACTTATCTTTAGCGTGTTTAAGTGAACCGCTTAAAGATGTAAAAAGCCTGTTTTTAGAACAACGTAGTGAATTTGATTGGCACCCAGGGATGATGCTTGAGGGCGTTACATTACAAACTCCGTTTATGTCGGATTTAGTAACCATGGCAGATCCAACCAGCCAGTATAGCTTTTTAAATTATGCCAAATTAAATAATCGTTTATACCCGTTTTATATTCGCGAAAGCTTTTTTTTATTGCGCCGTGAATACAACTTATATTGCCAATGGGTTTGCTCGCAGCTTTCAAATATTAATTTTGAACAAACAGTCACTCAAGTTGTGTTTTGCCCGCAAAGTGAGTGTTATACCGTTAGCTGTAACACCCCTAATGGCATGCAACATTATGTGACTCGCCATATTGTTTTGGGCACAGGGCCTGCACCGTATATTCCTGATTGCGCTGTTCAAAGTAACTCAAATAACGTAATGCACAGTAGCGATTTTTGTCATCGGCTTGATGAATTAAAAGCGGCTAAACGGGTTACTGTGGTAGGGGCTGGGCAAAGTGCAGCAGAAATTTACCACACCTTATTGCAACAAGCAGTACCGCAAGGCTTACAGTTAGATTGGATAGCACGTTCACCGCGCTATTTTCCGCTTGAGTATACCAAGCTCACCCTTGAAATGACCTCTCCTGAGTATGTAGATTACTTTTATAATTTAAAAACTGAGCAGCGAGATTGGCTCAATCAAAACCAAAAAAATCTATTTAAGGGCATTAATGGCGATTTAATTAACGACATTTTCGACACCCTCTACGCACAAAGCCTTGATGGGCCAATTTCTACTACATTTAAAACTAACAGCAGGCTAACAGGTACTCAAAAAGTAGGTAAGCGTTTACTGACTGAGTTTTATCATCAGGAGCTTGAGCAGCCCTTTTCAATAGAAACCGACTTTTTAATTTGCGCCACGGGCTTTAAATATCAGCGCCCTGCTTTTTTAAATAATATTGCCCACCAATTACCCCAAGATGAGCAAGGTCGTTATTTAGTGAGTCGTGAATATGCGGTAGATAACGAACAAAAACGTATTTTTGTACAAAATGCCGAGCAGCATACTCATGGTTTTGTAACTCCAGATTTAGGTATGGCTTGCTACCGTAATAGTATTATTTTACGTGAAATTTTAGGTTATTCGCCTTATCAGGTTGAGCAAAAAATTGCTTTTCAAAACTTTGATTTAAGTGATGTAACCCTATCAGCACAACAGCAGAGTAGCGCCGCATGAGTCTTCGTTTAGCGCTAATTTTGCTGACGGTTATTTCGGTGGTATGCGATACCTTGTTGCTACCGTTTTATCCGCAATTTTTTGCTAGTGAATTTGCTATTAGTAACGCCACGTTAATCGGCCTCTTTGTGGCTAACTGTTGTATTACTGTAATGCTGGCTTTACCACTATGGGCTAAGGTCGCTAAAAAATACAATGAGTTGGCTTTGTGGTTAGTAACCCAAGTAGTAGCCGCTGGTTTTGGCTTGCTTTGCTACTTTGCGACCAATGTATGGGAGTTTTGGATTTACTACCAATTTATGTTGGTGCTAAAGGCAAGCTACCTACTTATATACCCATTTGCACTGCGATTAGAGCAACAAACTAAGCATTTATCTATTATTGGTTTGTTTTCTGTATTGATGCATTTTGGTGCGATTGGTGGTGCTTTAATTGGTGGTTATTTCTTTAGTTTAGCAGAGCCACGCTATGCGTTATTACTCAGTAGTGCCGGTGATCTAGTCCAGGTTTTATTATGCGCCTACTTAATGTATTCATTAAAAACAGGTATTTATCAGCAAGCAATAGCGACTGAAAAACCGCGAGAACGTATTCCCTATTTTATTTGGCAATTTTGCTTTTTAAGTGTGGTGGTTTATTTTAGCGCGTTTTTAATTCGCCCTTTCTTTACTACTCATTGGCAAGCATTAAACGCACAAAGCAGCACCTTGCAAAGCGCTGTTGTATACGCCATTCCTGCCTTTGCCGCGCTTGTTATGCTGGTTTTTAACCATTTCAGGCAGCATTTACCACTGCCAACATTAAGCCGCACTAGCACTTTGTTATGTGCACTTATTTTAGGGGCGCTTGGGCTTTATTTACAAGCGCAGGAGTCGGTGGGGTTAGTAATTTTATCACGTGTTTTATATGGTTTTGCGCTATTTCAAGTGATGGTACTGCTAGAAGTAATGCTATTTGCTAAAAGTGAGCCTGCACATTACGGCAGCGACTTTGCCAAAGTGCATATTGCTCAAAACATCGGGGTTATTTTAGCGTCGTTACTAGTGGGTATGAGCGTAGAGCATCTTTCAACAACGGTTGTGTTTTACTTTGCTGCCATTGGCTTTGCAAGCCTTGCCTTTATTTTGCTTTGGCGGGTTAAGGCTGTTGCTCGAACTGCGCGTTCAGCGTCTTAGTTTTTAAGATTTATTGGAGTTTTTATGTATTTTTCATCTTTTGTAACTACCCTACAGCATACCGGCAAAGTGACGATGCGGTTATTACAACAAACAGATATGCCAACAGTTTGCGATTGGCTTAAGCAACCGTATGCGCACTTTTGGGGGATGCAGCAGCAAACCGAGCAACAAATAACTAAAGCGTATCAAGATATTTTTGTTACGCCTCATCATCAGGCATACGTGATCGAGCAAAATAATAACCTATTGGCTTTAGTTGAGCTTTATAGCCCAGAGCACGAAAGCTTAATGAAAGCGGCGTACGAGGTTGAACCTAATGATGTGGGTATGCATATTTTATTAGCGCCTAACACGGCACCTAAGCGCCATTTTAGTTTTGAAATGATGCAGTGCGTGCTGCAAAGTATTTTTGCTCAAAACAGTGCCGCCCGTGTTGTGGTTGAGCCCGACATTGCTAATAGTAAAATTCATACGTTAAATAAGCGTTTGGGATTTGTGCACACCCAGCAAATTCACCTAGGCGAAAAAGCCGCTTATTTAGGCTTTTGTGACAAAGCAGCCTTTGATAGGCACAGCCAGTTATTTACTGATTCGTTAGCGCCTTTGCAAACTGACTACGTGATACAGCCACATTGGCAATGGGCAAACCGACATTTACAAGCTAAAGCACTGACTGAGCTCGTGCACGAGCGTTTATTGGCTGCAGAGACAACAAAGCAAGGCTTTAAAGTAAACGTTGAAGGCGGTTATTTTATTTTTAATGGCCGTGCTATGGCACTGAATCATATAGATATAGACGAGCCAAGCCTATGCTTTTACAACCTTAACGAAGAGCTGCAGCCGCTAGATGTGTTGCACTTTTTTAGTATGCAAGGGCCTGCGCTAGGTTTAACGGGTAAGCGCCTTGCCACCTACCTTGAAGAGCTAAATGCTACTTTAGCCAGTGCGTGCTTTAAACGTGAAAATAACACGTTAACAGCGGCGCAGTTAGCTAATTTAGGGCTGCAAAAAATAGAAGCCGCAATGAGTGAAGGGCATCCTGCCTTTGTTGCTAATAATGGCCGCATTGGTTTTAGTAAAGCTGACTTTTTACGTTATGCGCCAGAAGTAGGCAAACCGTTTAAAGTACTGTGGTTAGCAGCGCATAAAGCGGTATGCGACTTTGCCCATAGTGAATACTTTGCCGATTACCCAAGCCATATAAGTGATGAGCTAGATTTAACCACCCGAGATGCTTTTAACAAAGCGCTAAAAGCTCAAAACCTAAACCCCGATGATTACTTACTCATTCCTGCTCACCCTTGGCAGTACCAACACAAATTGAGTGTGGTATTTGCAAATGAATTGGCAAATCAGCGATTAGTGTATTTAGGTGAAGGTGACGATTTATATCAAGCGCAACAATCAATTCGTACCTTATATAATTGCTCGCACCCACATAAACCGTATTTAAAAGTGGCGTTGTCGATTTTAAATATGGGATTTATGCGTGGCCTATCGCGTGCTTACATGGCGGTGACACCTGCCATTAACGATTGGGTATTTGAAAAGGTTAGCCAAGATCAACAACTCGCAGGCGCTAATTTTACAGCGCTTAGAGAATACGCCACTTTAGGCTATGCCCATCATACGTTTGAGCAAAGCGCGCTTGGAGATACACCCTATCGTAAAATGTTTGCCTGTTTATGGCGAGAAAACCCAAATCATAATTTAAATAGTGATGAACAACTGACCACCATGGCAGCGTTATTACACTTAGATAATAATGGCCAAAGTTTAGTGGGCGAATGGATAACGCAAAGTGGTTTGAGCACGCAGCAGTGGTTACGTGCCTACTTTAATGCTTATTTAATTCCGCTAGTACATTGCTTTTACGCGCATAAATTAGTGTTTATGCCTCACGGCGAAAACCTCATTTTAAAGCTTAAAAATTCGGTGCCAGTGGGCGCATATATGAAAGACATAGGTGAAGAGGTTGCCTTACTTAATAGCACTGAAGTATTGCCAGCAGGCGTTGAACGTATTCATGTTTCTATGCCTAAAGAACTTGAGCTATTAAGTATATTTACCGATGTATTTGACTGTTTCTTTAGATACTTAGTGGCAATTTTAGTGCGAGAAGAGCGTATTACAGAGCATGACTTTTGGCAGTGTGTTACGCAAAGTGTTAAAGCATATCAACATGCTACTCCTGCTTTAAATGAGCGATTTAAAGAGTATGACTTTTTTAGTGATGAGTTTGCTCACTCTTGTTTAAACCGCTTACAGCTGGGTAATAATGAGCAAATGGTTGATTTAACGGATCCGGCAGGTAGTTTGCAGTTTGCTGGTAACTTAAACAACCCCGTATCGGCAAAGCTGTATGGCTAAACCGATTACCCTTGCGCAGTTTTTATATTGCCAACAACCCGTGCAACGAACTTTTAAACCGAGCTTATTATTAGTGCGCGCTTTAACTGTTCGTTGTAAGGCGCAGTATCCTACTGCGCCTAAGCAATTTATTAGTCGGCATTTGTATTTACAGCTTTGCTGGCAAGCTATTTACGCTTATTGCTATTGGTTTGCTTGCAAGCAAAGTACGGCTGCTCCCATTAACATGCCGTTAGCGGTAAATGGCGCTTATTGTCGTGGGTTTAACCTGAATAATGGCGTGTTAGTAAGTAAAACTGAGCAAACCAAAGCGTTTACTCATTTTATAAGCCAAGTTGGTGAATGGGTAAATACCGACTATGCACTTGGTAAAAAAGAACAAGCTCGGTTATTACTCGATTCATTAAGTAGCGCCATTGAGCGAGCTCATAGCTTAGACCTTGCTACTACTTTACATATCAACAATTGCCATCGTCAGCTGCACACCCTTATTTGTGAACACTTTAATCTTGATGCGCCATTTACTGAAAAACCCCAGCGTTTAACCTGTTGCCGCTATTATTTAGCCGGTTATAGCAAATGCCAAACCTGCCCTAAAAAGGATATTAAAACCAATGAACCAACGTCTTAAAACGATTGATCTTGCGCGTGGTGCGAGCGTTTTTATTATGATTATTGTGCATACCTTATGGATGTATGCCTCCACGATGCTTCAAAGTGAAAGCGCATTTGGTACGGTTGTGCATATACTTGGCAAAGGCACCGCCTCGTTTTTAGTGGCAATGGGGCTATCTATGGCGCTTTCGCGCAGGCAAACACCTTTGCTATTAATTAAGCGTGGCATACAGCTTTTACTGCTTGCTTATTTAATGAATGCGGCCAAGTTTTGGCTGCCTATTGAAGTATTTAATACCATGCCTGAGGCATTTATAAATGCTTATGGCTGGCAAAGTCCGCTCAGTGCTGGGCAGTTACAATTTATGGTGTTAACAGGTGATATTTTACAACTGGCTGGAGTTAGCTTATTGCTGTTTGGTGTGCTTAATATTGCCCGTTGGAAAACAATATGGATTGCGGTTTTAGCCATTGCAATTGCAGTTATGAGCCAGTTTGTGAGGGGGCAACAATTTACGCTTTCACCTTATATTAGCGATTTGTTTTTTGCTAATAACTATCAGGTGTATTTTCCGGTATTTCCTTGGATAAGTGCGATATTAATGGGATACGTACTTGGTCGTTTATATCTTAGTAACCAACAAAATGCCGATTACTTATATAAAGTATGTGCACAACTCGGTGCTGCTTTACTTGTTATTGGCGGCATATGGTTAGCCATTGATTTTAAAGGGCAGTTTGGCAACTTTTTCCATTTAAATGGCGGCGGTATTAGCTATTTAATTGGCTTAAATTTATGTGCACTAGCGGCTATACAGTTTATTTTTGCTGATAAATATAATGGCCCTATTACACGTGCTCTTTTATATGCCAGTAAACATGTAACCGCGCTCTATGTTATTCAATGGGTACTTATTTGCTGGTTTATGGGGGCGCTTGGTTATCATACTCTCAGCCTTTGGCCGACACTTTGTATGATGGTACTGATGACTTTACTGACTTTTGCTGTGCACAGGGTTTATTTAAAAAGCAAACAGAGCCTCACAGACATTACGCAAAAAACCAAACGTACAGCTTAAGCTGTAAAGGGGCTTTACGGGCGCTGATTTGGGTGCCCTAGCCTGCTTTTATTGCGTCAATAACGCTATGCATACGCTTTGCTAACGGCCTATTTCGGTGATGGCACACATAAATATTTTCGCTAATTGGTTTGGTTAAATGATGCGTTTTAATAAGCGCAGGTTTATTAAAAGCACTTACTGCGTGTGCGGGTAAAACCGTAAAACCCAGCCCTAAACTTACCGGCTCCAGTATTAAACTTATTTGGTTAGAAAACCCCGTTTGCTTAATTTGATCAACATGTTCAAATTCACTGTAGTTTTCGCTAAGTAAAAGCTGCGCGTGGTGTTTTGCATCGGGGTGGCTAATAAAACCTAGTTGATTTAATGCGCTCCATGTTGGGTTTTTTATTGCGGCCGGAGTTACCAATAGTAAAGGTTCTTGGCCTATTTTATGGCTGGTTACCTCGCTTAGGGTAGGCGCTTGAGTTAAAAAGCCAATATCGGCACTATGGTTTGCCACTGCTTGTTCAACACTGGTATTGGGAGCAAAGCGGTAATCTATAATTAGCTTCTTGTGCTCTACTTGCAGTGCTAATAGTTGATTGTAAAACTTTAGCCCGCAACTGCCTGGCGACTGTATTTTTACTAAACCGCTGTAAGGTGAATCATCTTTTAATTGCTGCTCTAAAAACTGCCATTCTTTTAATAATAAGCTGCCTTGCTGATACAAGTTTTGCCCATGTACGGTAAGCGTAAATTGTTTACCGTGGCGCTCAAGCAAGGCGCAATCTACTTGCTGCTCTAACTTTTTTATATGTTGGCTTACGCCTGACTGGGTCATATAAAGGCGCTCGGCGGTTTGGGTAAAGTGATTTACCTCAACTAAAGTACAAAACGTGTTTAACCATGCCGGGTTTATCATTACAAAATATACTCAAAATGATGATTAATGATAATTTTACTTAATGTTGGTCAGTTCGTAAACTCACTCCATCAACTAAACGTAGTTAAGTAGGAGTATTTATTATGAGTCATACATATCCACGTAGTTTTTCGCACATTGGTATTTCAGTTCCCGATGTTGAAAAAGCCGTAGAGTTTTACACTAAGGTGATGGGCTGGTACACCATAATGGAGCCTACCGTGATCACTGAAGACAACAGCCCAATTGGCGAAATGTGTACCGATGTATTTGGTCCAAATTGGGAAAAATTCAAAATAGCGCATCTTTCAACAGGCGACCGAATTGGTGTAGAAATTTTTGAATTTAAAGACCAAGAAAACCCTAAAGACAACTTTGAATACTGGAAAACCGGTATCTTCCATTTCTGTGTACAAGACCCAGATGTAGAAGGCTTAGCGGATCGTATTGTTGCTGCAGGTGGTAAAAAACGTATGCCAGAGCCACGCTACTATTACCCTGGTGAAAAGCCGTACCGCATGATCTACATGGAAGACCCGTTTGGTAACATCCTTGAGATTTACAGCCACAGCTACGAGCTTATATATAGCGCTGGTGCTTATTAAAAGCATTTAGCTAAAAACAAAAGCCGCAGTATTTATTACTGCGGCTTTTTTATTTGAATAGCTTTAGTAATTAGCTAAGTAATACGTCGGATATTGGCATTTTGAAAAAGTAACTACATTTTATTATTGGTGTGATGTAACATCTTTACTATTCTTACACATACCTTTGAAAAGTTTTTCATCTATATTTTTGCGCTTAATAGCATCGTATATACTGAATAAATTTTTCCTGTCGGTCTGTTCTGCGTCTGTACCAACCGTAAAATTTTGATTAATCACAGTACAGCCATATATTGGACCCGATTCACCTAGGCCACCCACATACACAGTTCTTGTTTCTCCATCGTCTGTAGTATCTTTATCTTTTAATGAAGAGTCTTCGCTTATGGGTGTTCTTTCATTCGCATTACTCACTTCAAAGTATTGTATTTGATTGTTTTCAATCCAGCCCTCGTTGGCATCCATTTGTGTAACGAGTATACCTGATGGTGGTATTTCATATACCCGAGAGCCGTCTTCGTATTTCGGTGGATGCCCGTTTGGTGCATTAAATATTATGTATAGAGAGCCAACATAATTTTCAGGTATAAGGTAAATTACGGGTTCACTTTTTTTTACCTCTGTACAGGCTGATAATAACGATATCATTGAACCAAAAAACAATATTTTAAAAAAGTGTGCTTTAAAGATGAGTTTCATCGAGTCGCCTTTTTACTTAAGTAAGCCATTAAAACAGTTTTCTAAACTCGCTTTTTCAAGCAGCATACAATGACCACTATTTGCTGGAATAGAAGTAAAACGATAATTCCAATCCGCTATTTTATGAAAGCTTAATTTGGGGTATTTATTTGCCTGTCTAAATAGTTCATCGCCTACGGTCCCTTTAAAACTACCATTATTGTTGAGAGGCAAACGGAGTGCGCTTACAATCATTGGGTAATCAGCATTAAGAGATAAGCTTAGTGGTGGCGCACCTTTGCGAACATGTATACCAAGGGAGATAGATTGCCCACCAGGACCAACAATAAATGCTTCACAATTAGGAAAAGCATCGCCAGTGATATAAGTAACTATATCCATGTGACCGCTAACAATATCAATGTCTATAATAATTTTATACTTAACATTTAAAGTTGGCACGTATGAAAAATCTAATCTTTCTTGCATCTGAGGAGAACCTGGCATGGCGTGATTAACTCCTCCGTATTGGCCGTCTAACTGATACTGATAAATACTATTATTAGTTGGAGGTTTTTCTTTGAGGGTAACACGCCCTTTTGGTGCAAGGTTACCAGAATATATTCTTTTCTTATCTTCCCACGGTGCTTTTGATGGATCTGATATTGTATCAATAGAACTAATTTTACTATTTTTTGTAGAAAGCCGTAGACGATGCCAAATCCTTGAGGTCGTAGGTTTAATACCACTAGGTTTTAGCGAAAACCCTCGATTATCTCCTTCAAACATTAGTCCAGACCAGCCAAAGTCTTTTTCAGGGTGAAATGAGCGTATATTAATTTCGTAGTTTGCTAATTGAATAGCCATAACCTTAATTCCATTTATTGATAATTAAAAATCCGTTTCGATAATAGTAACACCAGCTTAAGAGCATAACAATTCTGAAAAGCTTCAAAAGCACAGTACTATTGTTTGTTATCAATAAAGAATTACACGTGTTATGTAAACAAAGCCGCAGTATTTATTACTGCGGCTTTTTGTGCCTAAAAAGAATACATTGCCTAGGTGTATTAGTGCTGATAACGTGATAAAACAAAACTACTTATAACTCCATGTTTTAAATTAAGGACAATAATGAACATTTCATTGGAAGATGTCACCTCTGCTAATTACGAAGATGTATGCGATTTAGACGTTACAAAAGCGCAACAAGATTACGTAGCGAGTAATATGTGGTCGTTAGTTGAGGCGCACTACAATAGTGGACATACCTGTAAAGCTATTTACCAAAATAATAAGCCTGTAGGCTTTTTTATGTGGGTGCAAGAAACCCCTACAAAAGTTTCTATTTGGCGTTTTATGGTAGATGAACATCATCAAAATAAAGGTATTGGCCGCCAAGCACTATTCATGGCAATTGCAGAGATTAAAACGACTTCTAAGCTTGAACAAATCGAGATTTGTTATAACCCGCAAAACCCTGTTGCTAAGGATTTTTATTCTAGTTTTGGGTTTGAAGAAGTTGGCCTAGATGAAGACGATATGTTAGCCATTATTAATATAAAAAGTTAACCCAATTTTGTTTAGCGCGTTGCTTATTGCCATAAAAATTAGTGCTTAGTAAGATGTGGAGGATGTTGCAGTGCTAATTTTTTTAGCTGTGTAATGCATGAAAGCGCTAAGTCATGATATTCATCATCGCTATACAATATCTCGTTTAGCAGATTAATAGATTGTATGAGTGCATTGTGCGCAGCACTTTGTTCGTCTAAAAAGTGAAGTGTGGAATAAAGGCGCTCTGTAAGAGAGGTAATTTGTATGATTTGTTGTTTATTTGCACAATTATACATTTGAGCTAATAAGGACGCACTTTCAAGTGCACACCCCAAATACGGCAATGCTTGTGCAAATTGGTATCGTTTAAACAGCGCTTCGCCACTTAGCTGCGCATTTTGAATATCTATAATTGCTTGTTCTGGTTGACATAAAACATGTTGTTTGTGTCGAGCACATAAAAAAGGTAATGCCATGGTACGTTCCATATCTGTTTATTTTTTAAGACTGTAAAACAGAAATCCTAAAACATCAAATGATAATTGTTTTTATTTGCATTTGTAGGTTTAATGCAGTTTGTTGTGTATACTAACTTCATTGTTTTGATTCTTATTTTTATAAAAACCGATATGAAAAACCCATTTTTAGCACTTGTTTTACTCAGTGGATTATCAGGCTGCAGTATAAACACAGTATCAGTATCTCAAAGTTCATCCTTGTATAATTACGGGCTTTATAATGCAAATGGCCAGCGAGTTAATTCAATATTGTCAGAATCCACGCTTTTGAATGCCGATATTGTTTTAGTCGGTGAATGGCATACACACCCCGGTGTGCACTTATTTCAGGCTGAGCTGTTTCAGCAATTAAGCACACAAAATAAGCCTATTGCCTTATCGCTTGAGCAATTTAGTCGCGCTGATCAGCAAACACTAAACCTTTATCTTGAGAGTAAAATAGGTGAACAATACCTAATTGATAATACTAAGGCTTGGCCTAATTATAAGAGCGATTATCGTGCGTTAGTGGAATTGGCGAAGATACAAAATAGCGATGTAATAGCTGCAAATGCGCCTAAACATATTGTTACCTGTATTGGTCGCCAAGGTATTAATTATATTAATAAGCTTGACGCACAACAGCGTAGTTTTATTGCAAAAGAGATAGATACTTCTCCAAGCCTTTATAAAGAACGCTTTATGCAATCCATGCATCATGGAACGGCGAGTAAAAACGAAAAACTTTACGCCGCGCAAGTTACTTGGGACGAAACCATGGCTGAGTCTATCGTTAACTATATTAGTCAAAATAAGGGCACGCAGGTTATACATTTAGCCGGTGATTTTCATGTGAGAAATGGTGAAGGCATAGTGCGGGTAATTAAGCGAATTGCCCCAGAGCTTAATGTTGTATGGGTTTCGCCAGTATCAAAAGTACAATCTGAGCAAAGTGGTTATCAATTAGAAGTTAACGCTTTGCCTGCTCGCTATGTGCAAAAAGCACATCAACAAGCTGCATTTAAAGCTTTAGCCAAACGAGGGGAGAAAACACAGTGCCAATAATAGGTTGGCACTGTGTTTGTGTAATACACTTTTTAATATTTACTTAAGCGTAAATGTGCCTTTCATCATGGCGTAATGGCCAGGAAAAGAGCAAAAGAAAGTGTAATCGGTTCCGGCGGTTAAGCCGCTGGTTTTAAAAGTAACTTCGGTTGTTTTACCGCCGCCAATAATGTCTGTAGCACCAATCACGCGACTATCATTAGGCTTTATGTAGTGGTTGCTAAGCCCTGCAGCGTTGCCATCTGTGATGATACCTTGCATGTTTTGCTCAGTAGATAGCACCCAGTTATGGCCCATTACATTAGCAGGTAATTTACCGGTGTGGCAAGGGCGTGTTGATCTTTGATGGTTGAATTTGCAGCAGTGTGTTTGGTTTTTAGGCAAGACAGAGCCTATGAAGTGTGGTTATTCCACATAAATAGGCGATAACGCAGCATAAATACCAAACATGCGCTGCCCTTCGGGTTCTGCCTAGGGGCGATAAACTCATTGTTGCTCGATTTTTACTTAGCCCACTAGGTTACAAATCAAGCGCCGCAATTTAATCGCCCCTAGATTGAACAAATTACAATCCGCAAAGTTCAACACGCCCTAAGTTGAACGGTCACTTGCTTACAGCTTTTAGGGGCGCTTAGTGTTTTAGTTGAAAACTGCATCATATCGTTTGCATCTATATTTAGTGTGCATTCGTCTGCATATGCAGTATTGGCACTCAGTAGCAGTGTAGTGCTGAGTAAGGCTATTAATTTTTTCATACTGTCTCCGCTAGTTGGTTTGAGCTGTTTCGTGCTTGATTTGTTAGGGCTACAAGTGCTTTTCGCACGGCTAATGGGCTATCGCACTCGTTCGCAAAATTAATAAAGTAATTACGCTTGTGGCTTTGTATATAAAAGCCTGTGGGTAGTAGGCCGCTCATTATTGGGGTGTTATCGGCTACGTTATAGTGCTGCATTAATATCAGCGACATAGCATCTTGATGATCTTCATTCATATGAGTGATCATGCTTTGCTGCTGGCTTTCATCCCACTTTTTAGGCTGAGCTTGCCACTCGTTTTGCTCAAGCCAAAATATTTTTCCAAAACCGCCAATATAACGCACCCGTACTACATCTAATTGCCAAAGCTGAAAATCATGCGCATTGCGATAGCTTGCAGCCTCAGGGTACAAAGCTATATATTTATCAAGTAGCACTTCGCTTTGCTCTTTTGCCACAATAGAGCCATCACCTACGAGTGTTACTCGCCCATGTTCGTTTTGATCGCCATAATCGGCGGCATCAAAAATAGTCAGACTCATGCGTGAGTCCTGTTTTAAATTTTTGGTATGCTGAGCTATGTCACTAATAAAAAAGTAGATGCGACCTTGTTCGTCACACATATAAGGTGTAACAGAGCCAAACGGATAGCCGCGTAAATTATTTGAAATGGTCGACATTACGCCGGCATGGGTTTTAAAAACGAGCGTACGTGCGTCGTTTAATGCTTGCTCTCTCATGAAAACTCCTGACGTTGAGAAAAAACCATGGGCGCATCGTTATAAGGATGAGGGTTAACGTGCAATTTCATGGCGTACATTTGTTGTAAGTTTTGTGCTGTTAAAACGGTATTTATAGATCCGCTTTGCAGCACTTTTTGGTTGTGTAATAAAATAGCGTTGGTTGCATAAAGGCTTGCTAAATTAAGATCGTGTATAGCAATAATGGCGCTGTTTCCTTGCTCTACAAAGGTTCTAACACAGCTAAGTAAAGTATGTTGATGACGCATATCTAGCGCTGATGTTGGCTCATCGAGCAACATTAATTTAGGCCCCGTTTGCGCAGTAAAAGCATCTAACTGGGCTAATGTGCGCGCCATATGAACTCGCTGTTGTTCGCCGCCCGAAAGCGCACTCACTCGACGTGTTAGGTAATGGGTTAAATCCATAAGTGAGGCATATTTTTGCACTTTATTGGCTTGTGTTTTAAGAGACTCTGTATAGGGATAGCGGCCCATAGCAATGAGTTCAAATACACTAAAATCAAAGCCAACATGGTTACTTTGCATCATTACAGCGCGCTTGCTAGCTAATTGCTCTTTAGAAAATGAATGCAAAGGCTTGGTATTAAATAGTATATCTCCCTCAAAGGGATGCATGCCTGCCAAAGTATGCAGTAAGGTTGATTTACCTGCACCATTTTCGCCTATCAGAGCGACAAGTTGTCCTGCTTGGATATTGCCGCTAATACCCTCTAAAACACGATGGGTGTTAAAGCCTATATTGAGGTTGTTAAACGTGATCATGACCAATCTCGCTTATTTTTAATGATTAAATATATAAATAGTGGAGCGCCAAGTAACGCCGTTATAATGCCAATTGGCAGCTCCGCAGGCATAACAACCAAGCGTGCTAACCAATCTGAAAGTAGCAACACTATGACACCTAAAAGCATACAAAGTGGCAGCATATTCCGTAAGTGTGGGCCAACCATGAGGCGTGCGATGTGAGGGACAACTAAACCAACAAAGCCAATTAAACCTGTTAGCGCAACCACCGCACCTACGCCCAATGCAACTAATATAATGACGTATAATTTAAGCTTGCTGGTATCGACGCCTAAGTATTGGGCTTGTGATTCACCGATAAGAAGTAGATTCATTGGCTCTTTTAATCGCCATAGCCCGATAAGACTCAGTAAAAGCAAAGGACTCGCTTGTTTTATATTATCCCAACTCGCACCGCCTAATGAGCCCATGGTCCAATAGTTAATTAACCGCAGTGCGCTGTCATCAGCATAAAAACTTAATAACCCAATAACAGCAAATGCCAATGCATTAATAGCGACACCGACTAATATAAGCGTATTTATATTAATTTGTTTTTGTTGTTTTGAGACTAAATATACCAGCGACGTTACTGAGAGTGCCCCCAAAAATGAGGCATAAGGTAAGTAGTGTTGGGCGTTAAAATTAAATTGTGCACTAAGGGCGATAAAAGCAACCGCGACCATTGCAGCGCCTGCGCTTATACCAATAATAGAGGGATCAGCAAGCGGATTACGACACAGCGCTTGGGTTGCAGCTCCTGTTTGTGCAAGTACTAAACCCACCATCACTGCAAGGACAAAACGAGGCAGGCGTATTTGTGTAACCACATTGATTTGTAGCGCATCAAATTGACTAAAATGTTCAGGAGCTAGCCATGCAATAGCTAAGCGCCAATCCCATCCTGCGGCCCCATAGCCTATGCTAAGTAATGCTAAAGCAAAAATGCAGCCATAACTTAATAGCATCCACTTATGCGGGTTACTCAGTGTTATGGCGTTAAAACGATTCAAAGTTAACGTGCTCATAAGCGTGTTTTATACTCATGCAATGCTTGAATCGCAGTTGCAATACGCGGCGACATGCCCAGTGAAAGTAAACTGTCCATGACCAGTAACTGACACTCTTGCGCTGCTTTTAATAAACGAAGTGTAGGTTGTTTACAAAAGGCTTGTTTCCCACCAAGGCTTTGCACAACATGCGCTGGCGCCACTAAAAAATCGGGCTGACTTACTGCCAGTACTTCACTGTTAATTGCTTTAAAGCCTGTATGCGTAGCAGCTATATTGGTAATGCCCGCATAGTTAAACAGTAAGTTGGGCACCGTTTCTTGTCCTGCTGCGACGAGCCCACGCTCATTAGCTGAAAGTAAAAACAAAGCGTTGTGGGTCTGTGTTTTTGCTTTAGTAGGTAACGATTTTTTTATTTTAGTAATTAGGTTTTGAGCTTTTAGGTTTGCATCTAAATCACTACCAAGGTGCTTAATTAGCTCAAGTAGTTCATTTACAGAAGTCGGTTTTTTATAGTGAATAACCTTCACTCCGGTCGCTTCTATTTGCTTGAGCGCCTGCTCCCTTCCCGCACCTTCAAGTGCAAGTAACGTAGTTGGGCGCATTGAAAGCACTCCCTCAGCGGCTAGGTCTCGATAGTAACCTACCTGTGGCAACTGTGTTGCTTGTTGCGGATACATACTTGATTGGTCAACCGCGACTAAACTATTTTGTTTTTCTAGTGCGTAGATTATTTCAGTTAATGTGCCGCCAGCACTGATCACACGCTCTTTCGCGAGTGCTGATTGAGTGGCTAAAGCCAGAAAAAAAATTAGGTACTTCATAACAAACTCCGATTTTATTTTTTAGTATTATAACCACTTTAATCTAAATGAAAATGATTATCATAATCAATTGATCTTATTTTGGGTTGGTTGTACCATTTAAAAGTAAATAATAACTATTATCATTTGGAGTGGAGATGAATCCCTTTTCTTTTAAATTTACAGCATTAGCCTCTTTGTTAATTAGCTCTGGTAGCGCACTGGCCGAAAATGTTATTGACGATCATATTGTGGTTAGTGGCTCTCGTTTTGAACAAAAGCTTGAAGATGTGACTGGCTCAGTAACGGTTATTACCGAACAAGATATTGAGCGTCAGCTCGCTGTAGATTTACAAACTATGTTTAAATACGATCCAAGTATCTCAAGTACTGGCAGTGGCGCAGGCGCGCAAACATTAACTGTACGGGGTGTTGGTGGCAACAGAGTTGTTTTTATTAAAGATGGAAGACGCACAAACGATGGCTACGCTGGCGGCGGCGGTTATTTAGTGGGTCGAAACTACTTTGATGTTGCAGGTGTTAAACAAGTTGAAGTTGCAAAAGGGGCGGCATCATCGCTATATGGTTCTGATGCACTAGGGGGAATTGTAGTAATAACAACTAAAGACCCGAGTGATTATTTAGTGGATCAACAAAGCTTGGTAAAAGTAGCGTTAGGTTATCAAGGCCAAAGTAATCAGGTTGCTGCTGATATTACAGCAGCAAAAGATTTAGGTGACGTTGCTATTAGCGCTGTTTATAGCCATCGCGATAGTGAAGAAGTACAAAACTACGTTGAAGATTTA
Organism: Pseudoalteromonas sp. S1612; assembly: GCF_005887175.1. Lineage (GTDB taxonomy): Bacteria > Pseudomonadota > Gammaproteobacteria > Enterobacterales > Alteromonadaceae > Pseudoalteromonas > Pseudoalteromonas undina. The sequence continues at coordinate 38,937 of NZ_PNDH01000026.1, forward strand.
CCAGGTTACGATGCCCGCTCGGACGCTTTGCTGCTTAAAGTTGAGCAAAAACTTGATGAAAAACGCACCCTTAAGTATACCTTAGATTACTTTAATCAAACGACAGAGCAAGTAATCACTCCATCCATTCAAGAAACCGAAGACGAAGACACAAATATCTCATTTGCACTCGATTATGATTCAGATATGGCAACAGCTATATTTGATAAATGGTATGGGCAACTATCTTATAGTCGATACGAGCAACAAAGTGACCAAATAAGCGCAGCTAGAAATTACATCGATTATAATGACTACGGGTTTGAGCAAGATATTTTAGGCTTAAAAGCGGTATTTAGTAAGGAAGTTAAAGGAGAAAATACCGAGCATGAATTTGTCTATGGAGTAGATATTGATTTATATGATACTACTCGACCACGCTTAAAAACCCGTGTATTAAATGATGGTACTGTTGATTTTACGAATGAAAAACAAAAAGCATTTCCTGGCGCCGATACTTCTTTAGTTGGTGTATATATGCAAGACAGTATTAAATTTAACGAGACTGATTGGTCGTTGGTTGCGGGTATTCGTTACGATTATTATGCACTTGAAGCCAAAAAAGATGCGTTATACGCTGACGCCGAGCTTGATGATATTACCGAGTCTGCGTTTTCACCAAAGCTGGGTGTGATTTATCAGGTAGACGATAATTTATCTTGGTATGGGCAATATGTTCGAGGCTTTAAAATACCGCCACACGACCAAGCCTATCAAAGCCATGGTGTTGAGCCATTTTATCAAATATTACCAAACGCAGATTTAGACCCTGAAAGCAGTGACTCATTCGAGATCGGATTAAGATACGCAAGTAGCGATATTAGTGTAAATCTAAGTACTTTTTATGCTGCCTATGATGACTTTATCGAAACAACCATTGCGGGTGTTGAGCCAACTTATATTCCTAATGTAAATAAAACATTTTACCAATACCAAAATATTAGCGAAACCCAGATCAGCGGTGTAGAAGCTGGTATTGCTATGTATGTCACCGACGATATTTTATTAGAAGCCAATGTTGCTTACGTAGATGGTGAAAACAAAGACTCTGATCAGCCACTTACTAGTATTAGCCCGTTAAATGGTTCTATATTGGTAAGCACTGAGTTTGGCAATGTTAATTGGACCGCTGCTTGGCGTTTAGCTAAGGCGCAGTCTGATGTAGTACTTGATACTAATGGTAATAAAACAACACAAGGTAACGGTTATGGTGTTGTTGATTTATATGCAAATTATCAGTGGAAAGCATGGCAAATGAATGTAGGTTTACTTAACCTACTCGATAAAGAGTACGTACCGTTTGAACTTATTGCTGGTCAATCCAAAGGTACTGATTTTAGCCAATATAGCCAACCAGGACGTAATGTTTCGGCTCGGATAAGCTATCAGTTTTAATTAAAAACAAAAGCCGTATATAAATTATACGGCTTTTTTAATTGCCTTCATATCAATTGAAGAATAACTGTAAAGGGGGTTAACAGCTGCTATGTATTATACAAAACAATAAAAAAAAGCGCCTTAACCACTACATTAAGACGCTTTGGATGAAAAGCTAAATAACATAAGTCGGGTTAAAATAGCTAATCGGGACTATGAAATTGTTAGAATTGATATGCCAATGACATCTTAAATTGAGTAGGCGCACCGGGGTAAACCCATAATGCGTTGTAGCTACTTTGAGCATATTTTTCATCAAAAATATTGTTAACACTGATATTTAACTTGGTGCGCTCGGTTAAGTTTACCTGCCCAAAAATACCAACTAGTTGATAGCTCGGTAAGTTAAATGTTAAATCGGCGGCATCGCCTAATCGCTCACTGGTGTACTGATAACTGGCACCTAGTTCTAGCTCTTTGCCAAGAACGACCGTTTGATGGCTAAGCGTTAGGTTTAAGTTATTTTTAGGCACATTGACTAATGGGCTGCCTTTTTTGATTGGCACGCCCCAATCAGCATTTATTATGTCGTTTGCCGTACTGGCATCTATATAAGCGTAAGATAAATTAAACTTTGTATCATCAGTAATATAAGTACTTAAATCGAGTTCAACACCTTTACTATTTGCTTTACCAATAGGCGCTGAAAAACCAACGTTTACAGGGTCGGCTACTAACATATTACTTTTAGTGGCATCAAATAATGCTAGGGTTCCGGTTATGCCTTGGTAGCTAAATTTAGCACCTACTTCAAATGAGTCACTGTATTCAAAGCCAAATGGGTCGCCATTTGCATCTGTGCCACTTAATGGTAAAAAGCCTTCGGAGTAGCTGCTGTATAAGGTTACAGCGTTGTTTAGTTCATATACTAAGCCTACTCGTGGACTTACCTGGCTTTGTGAACTGCTTGAAAGCACACCACTTTTGGTTTCTAAAATGTCTTGATCTACGCTATCGAATCTAAGGCCAACTAATAGCTTAATTTTATCAGTCAGATCCATTTGATCTTGAACGTATATACCATAAGCATCTTGTTGTTCGTTGTTTTCGTAGAGCAAACCTACTTCAGGACGAGCAACGTTATAATTCGGCTGATAAATATCAACTGTGTAAGTGCCATTACCGCCGCGATAACGATAAAGTCCAGTTCGTAAGTCGTATTTGTATGCGTCGGCTCCTATTAATAAGTGATGGGTAATACCTGCGGTATCAAAATGCCCACTTAGCTCAAATTTAAGGCTAGTATCATCAACTTCATAATCGCGGTAGCGCTGTTGGCGGGTAAGTGTGCGGCCATCATCGAATAATGATTGGCGCGAGGGTGCAAGTTCAGCATCAGACGAAAACCCAGTTAGTGTAGAGCTGCGGTAGTTTGCGCCTACAACGAGTGACCATTCATTGTTTATATCGTGATTTAAAGTTACTTGGTGACCACGAGAATATACTTGCGTGTCACCATCGTTTGGATTGCCTAAATAGCGTGAGCTAGGAACAGTATTAAAATTATCATTAAGTACAACAACACCACGGTCAAATAGCTGGGCTAAATCAACGTATTCAAATTCATAAGTGATACTGGTTGAAGCGTTTATTTGATGATAAATAGATGGCGTAACCACCTTTTTATGGGTGTACACCTCATCGCGGTAGCTGTCGCTATCTTGCCATGCGCCATTTATTCTAAATGCTGTGTTATCGTTAATGCCGTTTGTATAGTCACCTTCAACGCGATTAAAGTTATCACTACCTAAGCTAAGCTTTAGCTCACCCTGTTGCTCAAATTGAGGTTTTTTGGTCACGATATTTACTGTACCGCCGGGCTCTGAGCGCCCGTATAGTGCAGAACCTGGGCCTTTTAATACTTCAATGTACTCAATGTTTGATACATCACGAGGGCCGCTGAATCCACGTCCACCGCTAAAACCATTAATTAAGTAACCCGATGGCATGTTTTCGTTACCCGATAATCCACGAATCGAAAAGCTATCCCACAATGCGCCACTGTTATTTTTACGTGAAATACTGGCAGAAAAATCCAGCGCATCTTGTAATTGAGTTATTCCTTTTTGATCAAGTACCGCGTTATCGAGGGTTTCGATTGATTGTGGCATTTGCTTTTGAGGAATATCGCCTCGGTAAGCTTGTTTATATGTAACCGCAATTTTCTCTATTGGTTGGCTTTGGGCAATGCTTTGTGCGCTTGCACTTAAGCAGGCTAAGTAAATTAATGAGTACTTCATAAAATGCTTTTTAGTAACGTTATATTATAACTAAAACTATAGCATGTGTTACTTTATAACAAAATGTTTTTTTGCGCTCTATGTGTGCGTCTAATTTTTACACTAGCGACTATGCAGCTATCACGTTAAAATGGATAAAAATAACACAATAAGAACAATATAATGTTAACAAAAACAAATGCATTAATTTACTTTTTAGCGTTTAGTAGTGGCTTTAGTATTATGGGAATAGAGCTATTAGGTGGGCGAATTTTAGCGCCTTACTTTGGCAGTAGTGTACATATCTGGGGCAGTATTATTACTGTATTTATGCTTAGTTTATCATTTGGGTATTTACTGGGGGGTAAGCTGTCTATTCGTCATCCTTCGTTGACCAAATATGGGTTAATCTTTTTAGTTGCCAGTATTATGGTACTACCCATTGCTTTGTTTGCTGAGCCAATTATGGCATTTATTTTTTCGCATATTGAAGACAGTCGCTATGGCTCGTTACTCGCCTCAACCGCGTTATTTTTTATACCCACCATTATTTTAGGCATGATCTCGCCCTACTCCGTACGTTTGCTGGTCACAAATAGTGAGCGCAGCGGCCAAGTGGCAGGTGGCCTTTATTTTGTAAGTACCTTAGGCAGCGCACTGGGCACCATTATTACCTCTTTTTATATGGTACTGGCGTTTGATGTTAACGCGATTATTTTAGGTTTTGCTGGTGTATTAGGCACGCTTGGGCTAATTGCCATTACCTTTGACAAACTTAAAGTACGAGAGGCCGTTTATGCTTAAGTTTAAATCCCTGTTTGTTTGTATTACGGCGCTAATGTTTTCATCATACAGTGCAGCTAATGTTGTGCATAAAGAGCGCTCCTTGTATCGAAATCTACTCGTTGAAGAAACTGGCGATTTACGCTGTTTAAAGTTTGATGAAAAAACCCGACAAAGCAGCCAAAGTTGCATGTACATTAGCGACCCTAAAAAACTCGTGTTTAACTACACTAAGCTGGCTTTTTCTAGTTTGTTACTGATTGATAACCCTAAAAACGTGCTCATTATTGGTTTAGGTGGCGGTACGCTTTCTAATATGATTCACGAGCTATACCCGAGTGCGCATATTGAAAATGTTGAAATAGATCCTGCGGTAATTAAAGTGGCGCGCGATTATTTTAACTTTATAGAAACCGATAACGTAACTGCTAAAGTGCAAGATGGGCGTATTTTTATTAAACGTGCGGCGCTTAAAAAACAGCAATTTGATTGGATTATTTTAGATGCGTTTAATGGCGATTACATTCCTGAGCACTTACTCACAAAAGAGTTTTTTGAAGAGATAAAAAGCGTATTAGCAGAAGGCGGAATTGTGGCTGCTAACACGTTTTCATCAAGTAAACTCTATGAACATGAGTCGGCAACCTATCATGCGGTATTTGGCGATTTTATTAATGTAACAGCCAATAATAATAGTAATCGTATTATTTTAGCTGGTTATAGCAATATCCCTACAGAGCAACAAATAGCGCAGCGGGTGACGCAGCTAGCTCCGTTACTTGCCCCTTATGATGTGGATATAGAGGCAATAAGTCAGCGCATGTTTTTCACCAAAGATGGTAAAGATTGGCCAAGTGATACTAAGGTGCTAACCGATCAATACTCTCCAGCAAATTTACTTAACTTTTAGTAGCTGTTACATGGTCACTTATATCCGGTGACCATTACTTATTAAAAAGATAATATTTTAAGGAAACGGCAATGCACATTCACTTTATTATTCATGAACATTTTGAAGCGCCAGGCGCTTATGAAGCTTGGGCTAAAATGAATGGCCATACGTTGTCTTATACCCGTATTTATTTAGCTGAACCCTTACCAAAACACACCGATAATAATCGTAATGGGTGGGCCACAATCGCCCGCTACATCGCTTGCAGAATGCCCTTATTTTGATAGCAAAAAAGAACAAGCCTTTATTGCCAGTGCGATCACGGCAAACAAAGTGGTGTTAGGCGTTTGTTTGGGGTCGCAATTAATTGGTGAAGCTTTGGGCGCGACTTATCAACCTAGTCCAGAAAAGGAAATTGGTAAGTTTGCTATTACCCTCACCGATGCAGGCTTGAATCATCCGTTATTTAGCCATTTTGGCAGTGAGCTTAATGTAGGGCATTGGCATAACGATATGCCTGGGCTGACTGCTACGGCCAGTATTATTGCCTATAGCGAAGGTTGTCCAAGGCAAATAGTCGCTTATAGCGATTTAGTATTTGGTTTTCAATGCCACATGGAATTGACCACCGAGGTGGTTACCCTCCTCATTGCCAACGATGATTTAACTAATGCCCATAATTACCGCTTTGTTGAACAGCCCGAAAAGCTCTTAAGTCACGACTATAACGAAATGAACAATAAGCTTTATACTTTCTTAAACAAGCTTGCTGCGCACTATTTATCTAAATAATACTTATTTACGTGAAGTTAAAATACCAATTATTTACTTAGCCTGCTAACTAATGCTAAAATTTGCTGATATTCACAAGTAAGAGTTCCTATGAGTAGCAGTATTCCTTTTCATGAAACACTCGATTTAACTTTGTGCGGCAATATGGGTCGAGTGCACCGCTTATGTCGAGAAGCCGTAACATTAGCGGTTGAGCCGCTAGGTTTAACTCAGTCGCGTTGGACGGCAATGATCCACTTACATCATTTACCTTTAGGGGCTACGCAGCAAGCGCTGGCGACTAGCTTAGGTATTGAAATGCCCTCATTAACGCGCACCATTAAGCAATTAGAGCTGCAAAATCTAGTTATTCGACAAGTTGATGAACACGATAAACGCAGTAAAAAATTGTACTTTACCGATGAGGGTATAAAGTTATTAGAACACTTAAAAGAGTTAACAAGCGATATTAAACAGCGTTTATATGCAGGTTTAAGCACGGAGCAGCTTGATGGTATGGCGCATAGTTTAGTGCAAATGGAAGAAAACGCGCGGCGTTGTATTGCAAGCTTATCTGGAGATAAATAAGTATGACACCCGATCAAAAATTTGCCCGCTACGTTAAAGTATCGCTCGTTGGTTTTATTGTTGTATTTTTCTATTATATTGTTGCCGATGTATGGCTACCGGTTACGCCACAAGCACGGGTTTACCATCCGGTTGTGCAAATATCGCCGCAAATAAACGGCCGTGTTACCGATGTATTGGTTAGTAATAACCAAACGGTTAAAGCGGGTGATGTATTATTTGAAATAGACAAAAACACTTACCAACTAGCACTTGAGCAAGCGCAGCTCGCGCTTGATGATGCCAAACTGCAAAATAAACGACTTGATACCAACGTAAAAGCGCTGGAGGCACAAATAAGTGCAGCTAACGCTAAATTGCATGAGCAGCAGCTATTAAAAAAGCGTGGCGAAACACTCTACAAACAAAACTCTATTTCGGAGCAAGAGCTTGAAAGCATTCGTGCAAATTTTGCAGCAAGCCAATCTAATTTAGCTGCCTTTGAAGCACAGTTGGCAGAAGCTGTTTTAGCGCGTGGCGATTCAGGGCAAGATAACTTAGCACTGCGCCATGCAGCAAACCAGTTAGCACAAGCTGAGCTTAATTTATCTTATACGCAAGTGCGGGCTTTAAGTGATGGCGTTGTAGCTAATTTACAGTTACTTGAGGGCTCCTATGCGGTTGCGGGTAAGCCATTACTCGCGGTTGTAGCAAAAAAAGCAGATTTGGTAGCCGATTTTCGTGAAAAGTCACTATTAAACATGCAGCCAGGCAGTTTAGCAAAAGTGGTATTTGATAGCCGACCTGGTGAAGTATTTGACGCAAAAATTGAAATATTTGAGGCCGGTGTTAGTGACGGACAACTTAGTGCAAATGGATTACTTAGCACCACCGAAACCAGCAATCGCTGGGTTCGGGATGCGCAGCGTCAACGTATTCATTTAGTGCTGCCAAATAACAACCAGCTTATAAATAATATGCCCAGTGGTGCGCGTGCCACTGTGCAGTTACTTCCTCAATCGGCTATAGGTCAATGGTTGGGAACAGTACAGATCCGCTTTATTAGTTGGTTACATTACATTTATTAGTGGGGCGAGTAATGACACAACATGTTAGCCAAGCGCCACAACTCGATTCAAATGGTTTACGTCAAGCGCTACGGATTGCTGGCGGCTGCACTATTGGTTTTACTTTGTGCAAGTTAATGAATTGGCCAAATGGAATATTTTTTACGGTTTACCCTATGTTATTACTCGGTTTAGTGCCAAGTATTAACAAAGGCGTGATCCGTCAATTTGTTGCTAGTGCTGCCTACAGTGCGTTTATAGTGCTTATTTTACAGGGCTTATTTTCACACTTGCCGGTGTTAATGACGCTCATTATTTTTGCTAGTTTTTGCGTGTTATTTTACTTAATGAGCTCTGGTGGTGCGTTTTTATTTGGTGCGTTAGGTGCGGTGAGTTTATCGATTCAGTTACATTTTGCCAGTCATGTTGATCAAGCTAGTAGCATTTACCCGCTTATTTTAAGTAATGGTGTGGCTATTTTTATTACTATTATTATTGCGCTCTTGATGCATGGCTTGTTTCCTGACGTGACAGCGCGACCCATGCGCGCTGTACCGCACAAGGATAAAGAAAGTATTCGTCACGAGGTGTTGTTATGTGCCACGGTTGCTACTTTGTCGTTTGTGGTTTTTCAGGTGCTTGATTTGCAAGATTCAATTTCGGCGCAAGCGGCATCTATTTTAATTTTATTTTCGCTGTGTTTTAAGGCTGCGGGTACCGCAAGTTGGCAACGTATTATTGGTACACTGATAGGCTGTAATGCTGCTTTAGTTGCGCAGTTGTTTTTGTATAACCATACCGACGTTTTGCTTTTTCCGGTGGCTATATTATGGATTTTGTCTTTTATATTCAGTCGTTTTCATATTTTAGGCGGTGGTCCACCGGGGGTTGGGTTTGGGGTATTGACCACTTTTGGGATTTTATTTGGTCAGTCGTTAGGCCCTGGGCAAGATTTAATATACAGCGCCATGTATCGATTTAGCTCGGTGGCTGTTGCAGTAACAGTAAGCTTAAGCGCAGTGTATGTAGTGCATCGAATCCTAAACCGATTTAGCGTCACCCGCCATCATACTTATGATTAAATTAAAGGCTGCATTCGCAGCCTTTTTTATGTGCTTAACCAGAGTCAGGTTACTTAAGTTACAGCTTTATATTACCGCGGAGAGCTTTGGTTTGGCCGTGTTTGGTTTTTTTATCCATACGTTTACGCTGTGAGTTACGGCTAGGTTTGGTAGCACGACGTGCCTTATTAACCTTTGTGGCGCTTAAAATTAGATCTTTTAGCCGTTTAAGCGCATCTTCCCTGTTGAGCTCTTGAGTGCGGTGGCTCTGGGCTTTAATTATCAATACCCCTTCTTTGGTGATCCTTGAATCTTTTAAAGCAAGTAATCGTTCTTTATAAAACTCGGGCAATTTAGAGCGGTTTATATCAAAGCGTAAGTGTATAGCACTGGCTACCTTATTAACATTTTGCCCGCCTGCGCCTTGCGAGCGAATAGCGCTTAGCTCTACTTCCCATTCATCAATGGTTACGCTGTTTGAAATAGTTAACATAGTGCCCCGCTCTTTTTGCAAAAAATGTATTATAACATCAGTACATTGACTTGTGGTGATTCAACTAATTAGATAGGCGGCCATTGCTATTTTCAATCTAATAATTGCTAAATAAATACATAAAAATTAATTTATCCTACACTTACTACATTGTTTTTTAATTCGCTTTAATTATATGAAACAAATATCTATTTTAATGTCTTTGGTATGTATGCTCGCTATTTCGTATGCTGTTTATGCCAAATCATCTCAAACGTTTAGTGCTGGTGTAATTGCACAAGAACAAGTTTATCCAATTAAAGTGTTACCTTTGGGTAATTTTCAACGCTGTTTTGTTGTTGCTGCGCAAAAAGAAGATGCGCTGTATTCTGCCTGTTATATTAAAAAGAGCGCGCAATCGATTTGGGTTGCCGAATCCGCGGGAGCGCGTTGTGAAATAAAATGTGAGTCGCATTTAAACAGTGATGGCAAAACACAGGTGCAGTACTTTACTACTGATTTCTAGCAAAAATGCTGTGCCAAGGTTTCTTTATCGCGGTGGTGAGCCCTTCTATTTGTTTAACCACTTGCTTATCACACGCTGTTTGCTTTGCATTATGCGGCCCTGACAGCATCAAATAATGGGCCTCACCTTTTATTGCTTGCTTTGCTACGAACAGTGATGGATTTTCCCTTAGCAGTTTTTTATTAACTGATTTTTCAGAGGTATATGCTACGTACTGGCAAAAGTAAGTCTCAGTTTTTTGGGTTTGCATATCGCCCCACTCCCCTATTTTTCGCCACTGTGGTGAGGCATATCGCCTTGCATCAACCATAAAGCTGCCATGAAGCGCCGGTATTGAATAAACATCATTAATGGTTTGCTGTGCTTTAGCTGCATTATTATATGGGCCTGCAACGAGGTAATAGCTATCACGGTTTTCATGTTTATATAACTGCAAAGCATAGGCTGCTTTATCAATTTTATTCGCCACAATAAGTGCCGATTGAAACTTTTTGAATACGCCTAATTGCACAAAATAAGGCGTGTTTTGGTTTGCTTTAGCTGCTGTTGCTGGTTGCTTATTTAAGGTATTAGCGTTATTTGTGTATAGAATGATGTCTTGCAGTATTATTGTATCGCCGCTTTTTTCAGTGATGATCTGCTCGGGAAGGTTTTTTATGGTTACGTTTTCTGATAGCTGCTCATTTTTTTCTATTTCAAGAATATAACTTCCTTGAGAAACATTAGAAAAATAATAATAACCATCATATTCAGTGACCGTTGAATAATGTTTTTCGCCGCCCTTTTCTTTAAGTACAACCGTCAGTCCTGCGATAGGTTTACTCTTTTCATTGCTCGATAGATAGATAGTCCCCTCAACCTCGTTGTAGACAACTAAAGGAATGTTTACTTTGGTTTGCCCGCCTCTATGAGCCAATGTTTTAATTTTCCCTAAAGAGGGCTGCAAGTAAGGATTAGACAACGAGCGTAAATTAACATCTAAAACTTGGCCACCGTAACTGCTTGGCAGCAAGACCTTTCCGTCATTATTTGTGTATTTATCTCGCCATAGGTAGTTGCCAGTAAAATTAACGTCTTGAATTGGCTCATCGCCTTGGTCAAAGATTTCATTTTCATTCCAATCTATGAACGAACTAACTTCTATTTGCCCGGAATTTAATGAGCGAGGAGTGTCAAAGTTAAAGTCTGCTTCTAAATGATCAAAACTAAATGTGCCATTTAAACCTAAAGAAAAGCGCCAATCACCTTGATTATCGACTTGCCCTGATACTTGTATATTAAATATCTCATGGCGGTATGTATACTGATGACTTAAAAGCGTATTTGCTGCAGAGTTAGACTGATATGTCAGCTGGGTTTGATTGAAGGTGCTTTGTGTTTGTGGCCAACGTAAACTACTTCTCAAACGAGTAAGTTCTGCGCCATTATTAGTCTGCCAATCTAAGGTGTTGGTCCATTTCCAAGAGGCAATATCCATTGAAGAATAAAGCCGGTTTATTAGGTTATTCGTATCGTCATCATAAAATAGTTGGCTTGACCATGTTCCTCCGATATAACTTTTATTGATACCTAATGAGAGTCGGTTTTTAGTGTTGGTATTTTCACGTACTTCATTGCTCCATCTCATATTCCAGTTAAGGGAGTTAAAGAAATCAGTCCGACCATTTAGGCTCAATAACAGCCTATTTTTGAGTGAGTTCTCTTGTGCTACAAATAAAGCGCTAGAAAAGTCATTAAGGGCACTGTATTCAACATTAACACTGATGTCGTTAAAAAGTGTATCAGAAAGTAGGCCTCTAAAGCCGGCAAAATAAGCATAGCCAGCATCGAGTTGTTTTGTGGCTAGAAAACGGTAACTGCCGTGATCTGTAAGTGTATTTAGCCCCGATGATAGGTAGCTGCTGTTATCTTGGTCAGTTTGCAAATGAGTAACTTGAGCGTCATAAGTGATAAATTCACTAATGCCATATGAGAGATTGCTTTTAAAGGAATTACTCATCGCTGTTGAAGCGTTATTAGATTGATTAAAAACGCTTTTATCTGTTTCTAAAAACTCTACTTGATAGCTTATTTTTCCGGGCGATAGTGCGTCTTGTCCTATTGTATATTTTTGAGTACGTGTGATTTGCTCGCCTTGTGAGCCAAAAAGTTTAATTTCAAAAATATTGTTGCCGTAAAACGTTTCAACATCGGTAAATCGAACCAAATTTTCGTCGTTAGCTTGAGTAGTGGCAATAAATTGACCATTTCGATACAGCTCCGCTTGCCAGCCCGGTAATGCGGGTTCTTCAATGGTAATGGTTGAAAAGTTTTGTGCCGAATGAGGGTTAGCATTTGAAATATAAAATCCCCGACCTTGATTTGAGCTAGTAATAAGCTGATCTGATTGAGATTGAATATCTCCTAATTGGTAGTGAATGCGTGCCAGTGAGTGATCTTGTTCACTTAAATTAAAGTCTTTAGTTACTTTTAAAAAGGTATTAGCGGTGTTTTCGTTTTTGTTGAATCGTAGTTCAGCTCGATGATGAAATAAGTCAAAGTAGCTATTAAGTCTGAGCAGCCCCTTATAACGATTATTAGACGATTTATAGCTTGCTGATAACGAATATTCAGATATCGGATAGGTCAGCGTTTGGTATTGGTCGTCTATAAAGTGATCGTATTGCAGTGCTTTGGACTTAATTTGTTTTGTAATACCACTTGTTACTTGGTTGTTATTATAAGTAAGCAAGCTACTAGAAAATGAAACCTGCATCAGTGAGTAATCAAAGCGCGAGTCGGTATTTAAAAGTGTATTTATGACAGATAAATCAACATAGTGGTCGTAGTCATCGACAGCCCACAATGAAACATTTTCTGAGGGAGCTAAAGTTGAGGAAAGCTCAGTATTAAGCACCAGCTCACTTGAGTCAACTTTAGCAACCAGTGTATTTTTTGACACATTTAAGCTAATTCCCATAGTCGATTTCAGGGCGCTTATGGGCAATAGCAACTTATTTGATTTTGAATAGTAGGCTTCTAAATCTGAGACAACTGAACGCCCATTTACCCTGACATTTATAATCACAAAAGCCTCCTCATCAATAGGCCATTGATAAAGAGTCGGTAACTGCTTGGCAATGATTGCTTTAGGTGCAATTAACAGTAATGTACAAAGTAATAAGCGAGCCGCTAAACCACAGCCTAATGCCCTTATGTTTAGCACTTTCTATTTGATATTAATAGGGATCGCTAACTCGATTTTACCGCCGTAAAGCTCGTTTTCTTTGTAATTGAGTGTCAAAGGTCCTGTCACAGGAGCTTGTAAAGTGATGTATACCTTGCGACGAGATAGAGGGGTATAAACGGCCACATTGGCTATTTCACCAACCATTACATTATTCTCATCAACTAATTCAAAGTTTCCATACACAGAGCGATTCCCTGTGAGTGTTTGCCAAAATGTTAGAGTCGGGCGCCCATTTTGAGTAATTAATTGCGGGTTTATTAATTCTGAGTCAGCCTCTAATTGGCCATGACGAACGATAACAGGCACGCTGTAAGCAACCTTAGGCCTAATACTTATTCCATCAGCGTCAGGGTTTTGTGATTCAGAGGCTATGATTTTAAGCACCGCCCTGTATTCGCCAACAGCAAGCTCAGCTTTTTTGCGAACGGTCATTCTGATAGCTTGCATCCCTTTTGGGGCAATAGTGCCGCGACGTGGTGAAAACCGTAGCATGTTTTTGGCAGAGCGTCCTTCAACTTGTTGCGGAGTAACATCTATAAGCGCTCCTTCTTCGGTCATATCTTTATGGGTAACAACAAGTTTAAAATCGAGATTTTTATTAGAGGTATTGCGGATAAGTAGTGAATTATTTTTAGTACGTCCATCGAAGTATAAACGGTATTCAGACAGCGCAAGGTTGGCACTACAAATTTCAGGTAGTAAAAGAGTTAGGCAAAGGGAAGCCCAACAAAAAAGTTTAAACATCATGGGACAACTCAACAACATGATAATAAAAAGTGGAGCGCGATGCTCCACACATTTTATTTTTAATGCGCAATTGCGCAAAAAAATAAACTGAGACTAAATTAGTAAATTACTATTGCCTCAGCTTTCATAGTCTTATTGGAAAGACACATCTACAGTGTAATCTACAGTGTAAGCAGCGCCCGCTGTCAGTGTAGAATCAACGGTCATATCACCATATACATTAACGGTAATATCTGTTGCACTTGCATCAGTAGTGAAAGGAGACGCAACATTGTCAGCAGTTGTTACACTGGTTGTTCCATCTGTAGCCGTTGTTACTGGAGCAAAAGTTAAGTTAGTGCCTGTGCTTCCAGATACAGTAATGTTCATTGCTGAATTTGGCGCTAAACCAGATACAGTAATTCCACCTAATTGAATGTTTGCATCTGACGCATCACAGTCACCCGATACAACGCCAGCATTATCCATCGTACATGTTGAACTTGTAGATAAGCGAATTTTACCAAAGTGCAGTGCGCTATCTTCTGCAAAAGTAGGCTCAGTCCAACCGTTTACACTTGCTTGAAATGTTTGGTTAGATGCAAGTAAAGAAGTTGATGAGATTGCTAGTAAAGCGGAAGCAGCAAAGATTTTTTTATTCATAGTTTTTCCATTTTTAAAAATTATTATTTTTTTACTTCCGTGCAAATTAGTTTAGAGGGTTATCTCAGTCCATTGTTTCGGATTTAAACACAATTGTTATCAAAATGAAATCTTTTGTTAACGTTAAGGCTTTTTAAAAGAGATAAGCAGTATGAAGTTATTAATTTTGACCAGCAAAATGCAACAAGAAAAATAGCACCGATGTAAATTATATTTTAACGCTAGAGGGAGTTATTTTAAGGCATAGTCATAGTGACTTAACTTATGTTGAATCTATATAGATGTTTATAAACTATTTTTAATCTTTCAGAACCATTTTGTAGTTTTGTATGGCTGGAGACCTGTGCTTAAGCAGTAAAATAAAGTGGCTGCAACATCTATGCGACATGTTTGTTTATTGAGCATAATTTACGCATTACATCTCTATTGTTATTTGCCCAATTAAAATCATTACGGATTAAACCGCATTTATCAAAGATCAGATTTTTACTAACACGTCGGTTTAAAAGTATGAAATTTAATTTTCCAAGCCTGTTTTTTCATCGTTTTGGTGGTTTTTTAACCCTCCACGGTAATAAGTTAGTAAAAAATCGGTTTATATCAGTGGTATTTTATCCCTTGTTGGTAAAATACTGATCCAGTGTTATTTGAGGGAAATTTAAAGCTTAAAGGTCTTTAATTATTAGCTGCTTGTATCAAACTTTCTTGTTAGGCCATGTAAAAACTGATTCATGAGAGTGCTTTAGCTAACTTTTAATTTCATACACTGACGTGTATTTACTGCGGCTTTATGTATTTAGTAGATAACAACAACGCATTCAGAACAAGCACTCACTCATACAGGTTATTTTATAGTTAATTTGTAATCTTATTGCAGATCAATATTTAACTAACTCAATTTAATGCTTATCACTGCATTCAAATACAAATAAGAATTACTATCTTTTGTATTTGTTGGCGTTATAATATCGCCATCTTTTTTAGCTATGTTTAAAAGGAATTTGCAGTATATGCAGGCCTCTAACCGTCTTTTAGACTTTCCCAAACCCGTATTTTCTATGTTATGGCAATTTATGCAGCGCTTTAACTATGAATTAGCGGTTTTATCGCGTTTTTTTATCGCCATTGTGGGCGGATATTTTTTTACTGCCGTCAGTGTGTCGCTGTTAAGTGTTGTGGTGCCGGTCTCTAAAGTTGACGCGGTTCTTTTAAGTGTGTCTGCGAGTATTTTAATTTATGCACTGGTGTTTATTTATAGTTTTTATGTTCAGTCGTTAAAAACAGTTTGGATCAGTATTTTACTAAGTATTGTAGTGCAATTTTTTATATTGTCGTTAATGAAGGGATGGTTATGAAAGGGAGTTTTTTTCGCTCAATGACCTGGTTACATACATGGGTAGGTTTACTCGTGTGTTGGTTACTGTATTTAATATTTTTTGCAGGCACCATCAGCTTTTTTAGAGATGAAGTTAGTTTATGGAATCAGCCAAGTATTCATAATATTGAGCAGCAGACAGACCGTATTGGCGCGCAAAAGCAACAAATAATAAGTGGCGTTGAGTATTTAAATACCCAAGCACCTAATGTCCCTAATTGGCGTATAACACTTCCTGAAGAGCGTGTACCCTATTTAACGTATGGTTATGCTAAGCCAAAAGAGCCTGAGCAGCGCAGAGCCTCTTTTGAAAATACCCGTTTAGATCCAAATAATATGCAGCCTTTAGCCCCTTTTACAGATACCCGAGGGGGAAATTTCTTTTATCGCCTGCATTTTGATTTACATTATATTGATGTAAAAACAGCGCGTTGGATTGTGTGTTTTGCAAGCTTGTTTATGCTTATTGCATTGATATCAGGGATAGTAATTCATAAACGAATTTTTAAAGATATGTTTGTTTTTAGAGCTAATAAAGGCAGTCGTAGCTGGTTAGATGTACATAATTTAAGTTCTGTATTTGCTTTACCGTTTCATTTAATGATTACCTACACCGGCATTATTACTCTGATATTCATGATATTTCCCTACCCCGCGCAAACCGTTTATGAAAATGGAATACGTGGTTTTTTCAATGATGTTTCGCCAAGTAGTCCTGTAACAGAATCATTGCAAGGTACTGCACCTTTAGTGCCTATCAATACTGTTTTAGATCAGGTTTATACTAAGTGGCCAGAGGCTGATATAACTCGGGTAATTATTAATAACCCGAATAAAGCCGCTGCAACTATTATGGTTTTGGTGAGCCCTGGAAAAACATTAAGGGATCAATCACCCCGTTTAATTTTTAGCGGAGCGAGTGGTGAGCTTGTTGCTCAAACTGATGATGAACTCACTGGCAGTAAGGCGCTATATGAATCATTAAACTCAATGCATACTGGGCGTTTAGCAGAACCATTATTACGTGTTTTATATTTTTTAGGCGGCATTGCCGGCTGCATAATGATAGCGACAGGCTGCATAATGTGGGCTAAGCGCTTACGCGAAAGAATGAAAAAAAATACTCAACCATCTTGGGGGCTAAAGCTAGTTGAAGGGTTAAATCTAGGAACATTGATGGGACTACCCTTGGCTACATCGGCTTTCTTTTTGGCTAATCGTTTACTCAGTAAACAGGTTGCTGAGCGCTCGGATAAAGAAATACTCGCTTTCTTTTTAACTTGGCTATGTGTGTTCATCATTGCCTTTGTAAAGCGTGACAAGTTGCAGTGGTGTGTGATGGCTGCCATAAACAGTATTGCTTGCTTTAGTGTGCCACTTGTTAATGCGCTAACAACAGAGGGTAATATAATCAGTTACTTGCGTAACGAGCAGTGGGCATTATTTATGTTTGATAGCCTTTTTCTAGCAATTGGTTTGCTGTTTTTGTTACAAACCGAAAAATTACGTACTGCTCTGCAAGCTAAAAAACCAACTCCAATAAATACTCAGGAGCAAAAAGTATGATTGCCTTGCTTCCTTTTAGTTTATGTTTGGTGGCTTTTAACTGCTTTGCGCTGGCTAAGTTTAATCATTTTAAGGATGTTTTTAATAAGCGCCCCACTCAACAACAGCGTTTGGTTTTATTGAGTGTTGCTTGGATCAGTATTTTACTAAGTTTGCTGTTATGTGTTAACGAATTACAAGGTTATGGTGGTTTGCAATTTTGTGGCTATATGACGTTAAGTGCTTTAATTGTAATGACTTTTTATAGCTTTTTGGTGAGGTTAACTAAACTTTTTAACTTACTCATATTAGTAATATTGGCCATGAGTACGTTATTTTTTGGTTTTAATGGGCTTTAGTTAGTAAAAACCTGATCCCAAAAAAACAGGCTAAATTGCGTAAAAAAAAATGGCAAGCCATCAGGCTTGCCAATTAAAAAGGGGGATTGTCATTATGTCTTCACCTGCTTGTTTCTTTGCAGATGCAGTCACTATAGTCTTGCTTTATTTAACTTACCTTACAGTAAGGTGATCGTTTTATTACAGCTTAGACTATTTATCAATTCAACTTGTAAACCCCCTTTACAGCGCTTTTTGATTTACCCAAATAATTTCGTCAGTTGCAAAACCAAGCGCCTTTACTTGGCTTAAAAAGTGCTGCTTAAGCTCTTTGCTTACTGTTGGTGTGCGTGATAAAAACCACAAGTAATCTTTACTATAACTGGTAATAAACGCATACTGATAATCAGGCTGGTCAAGTTCAAAAATAATATAGGCGCCATAAAATGGGCCAAAAAAAGATACTTTAAAATGCCCTGTATCGGCATTTTCAACAAATTTAGCTATGCCTTCAGCTTGGTCCCACAGCTGCTCTTCACTAATAAACCCTTTGTTTAATACCTTTACTGTTCCATCATCGTTAATTGAATAAGTGGCTGTTACTTGCTCCATACCTTGTTCAAAAGAGTGGTCTAATCGTGCTATCTCATACCACTTGCCTTGGTACTTTTCTAAATCAAAGTTTTTAACAGGGGTTATTCCTTCCGGTGCGCTGGTACAGGCACTGAGTAAAAACATAGCGGTAATAAATAATGCGGTTTTAAAAGCGAGCTTCATGTTGTTTCCTTTTCTTTAGAAATTGCTATAGGATCGCTCTAATACTAAAGCAATTTAAAGAATTTAGCATGAAAATTTGGGTTGATGCTGACGCTTGTCCGGTGGTAATAAAAGAAATCTTATTTAGAGCTGCAGAGCGTACGCAAACAGAAACTATACTGGTTGCAAATCATGCCATGCGCATTCCACCGTCAAAATTTATTAGTCGACTACAAGTGTCATCAGGGTTTGATGTCGCTGATGATGAAATAGTTAAACGAATTGAAAAGGGTGATTTAGTGATCACTGGAGATATCCCGCTAGCTAGCGAAGTGATTGATAACGGCGGCCAAGCGCTTAATCCGCGCGGTGAGCTTTACACTCCTGAAAACATTCGCTCTTTACTAAATGTACGTGATTTTATGGATACTATGCGCTCAAGTGGCGTAGAAATGAGTGGTGGGCCGCCTCCATTGAGCCAAAGTGACAGACAAAACTTTGCTAACAACCTTGATCGTATTTTAGCGCAAAATAAGAGTAGTTAAGGTGAGCAGCCAGTTAATAGGGTTAGGTGATAATTCATTTAGAGTTGGCGTGTATGTAGCAAAAGCCCCACCTATGCCTTACTTTGAAGCACTTGCGCAGTTAGAGCCTGTGGCTAGTGGGCAAATAAATAGCATAAATCAGCACTGTGGCAATGGCTGGCGAAAAGTCTTTAATGTGTATGCCAAAGTGTTATTTGCGATGCCAAGCGAGCATTACTCATTTGCTAAACAAGCAGTAAGCTGGCAAGCATATCGAGATGAGCTGTTGTTACAACAGCATAGCAAGACGGCATTACTATTTAGCACACCGGTGCTTACTGAGAGTAAAAACCAGTTGCACATTATTGCTGGGCGAACTCACGCTAAAAACTTAATACAACAAGGTAAATTAAACGCCCAATTTGATTGGCTTGATGATGAGTTTGCTATAGATAAAAGCCAGAATATTATTGTGTGCCCCTATTTTGATTATAGGCAGCTGAGTAATATTAAAATTGCCCGTTTGAGTGAATTAGTGGCTCAGTTAAGATAAGCCACTTTCTTTTTTGCTACTGTTACACGACGTGAGTTAGTTTTTGTGCGCTATCAACTAGCATTAGTGAACCTAAAATAAACAGTACACATGCCGATGCACGCCCAAACTTAAGCGACAATGCGGGATTGTTACTAAGGATTTTTCTGGCACTTATCCCTATTAACCAATACACCAACGCACAGCCTACTAAATGAATTACACTCAGTACCAGCAATTGTTCAGTGATAGAAAACGATAAAGTTGGCAACACAAACTGTGGTAACAAGGCTAAAAATAACAGCATGACTTTAGGGTTTAAACCACTAATGATAAAGCCCTTTCTCATCCACTTTAGAGGGGTGTCTGAGGTGTGTTGTTGGCCATCGTTATAGGCAGCAGGCATAGGAGGAAATCGGTACAGTGATGTAGCAATCCAAATTATGTATAAAGCACCGAACAAGGTTAACAGCTTTATAAAAATGTCATGTGAAGCTAATAGTGCACCTAACCCTACCACTACTATTAAACTGGCCATTAAATGCCCAAGTATTAACCCCGCTACCGCAGGAACAATTTTATCGCCTGCTATTCCTGCACTAATTGTATAAGCCCAATCTGCACCAGGGGTGAGAATAAACAAAATTGATACCAGCCAAAAAGAAAAAA
Organism: Pseudoalteromonas sp. S1612; assembly: GCF_005887175.1. Classification (GTDB taxonomy): domain Bacteria; phylum Pseudomonadota; class Gammaproteobacteria; order Enterobacterales; family Alteromonadaceae; genus Pseudoalteromonas; species Pseudoalteromonas undina. The sequence goes on from NZ_PNDH01000026.1 coordinate 59,128, forward strand.
TAATATTAATATCCATAGCGCTATAACCTAAAATAAGTGAGTAGCTATTTTATTTCTTTCTGATGAGTAAAAGTTACTGTATTTTACTAATATAAGCGTTCATTTTAGGAAATAATTGACTATGGATACCATGGATAGGAAAATTCTTGCCGAATTACAAGTCGATGGCAGACTTACCCTCTCTGAATTGGCTGATCGTGTTGGGCTAAGCGTGTCGCCCTGTCACCGCCGTGTTAAAGAGCTTGAGAAAAGCAAAGCAATTGTGGGTTACCGCACCGAAATATCACCTGAGAAAGTGGGTTTAAACTTTTCTGCGTTAGTATTTATTACTATTAAAGAGGGCGATAAAGTGTCGCTAAGCAAATTAGAGAAAGCAGTGGATGCTATTCCTCAGATCACCAATGCTCAACGACTATTCGGTACACCTGATTACCTGTTACATGTCGTTACTAAAGATTTAGCCGCGTTCCAACAACTCTACGATGACAAGCTATCAGCCCTGCCAGGTGTACAACGTTTAACCTCAACCATTGTGATGAAAGATATTGTAAGAGCGCGTAATTTGCACTTTTAACAGGTTATGTTTTAACACGAAGTTTAAAAAGTTAAGCCGAGGACGCTGTAAAGCCTATTATGAGAGGCTTTACAGTTGTATATAAAAATAAAGTATAAATAAAGCTTGTTATAAACTGTATTGCTGTTATTCTGCTTGCCATCGGGTTGATAGAAAGCCCAGTTTATTTGTAAGTACCACGTTGTTATTAGTAATAATCCTTCGCGATATCCTCAAGTTAAATGTTTGTTTTCTTCCTGTTAAACGCCTATTTTAAGGCAATTTTTTATTTATTTTTTTAGGATATTATTATGTCTAATACAACTACTGGTACTGTAAAATTTTTCAACGAAGCTAAAGGTTTTGGTTTTATTGAGCAAGAGTCTGGTCCAGACGTTTTCGCACATTTCAGTGCAATTTCAGGCGACGGTTTCAAAACTTTAGCTGAAGGCCAAAAAGTACAGTTTAGCGTAACTCAAGGTCAAAAAGGCCCGCAAGCTGAAAACATCGTTTGCATCTAATTTAAAGGGAGTGGGCTTTATAGCGCACTCACCACGCTAAACTAACGTTAAGCGATAAAGCTAATATCAATACGATATTAGCTTTTTTTTTGCAAAAAATTTATACCACGTACCCACTAAAACCAAGTGCTTTAAAGTACAGTTTTGGAATGCCAAAGCCACATTCATTAAGTAACTCACTAAAACGCATCCGATCAAGCGGGTAAAACTCACGCTCTAAGTTATGTGCCATTTGCGTTTTTCCTGCTTCACTAAGGCCAAGCTCTTTGCATGTATTAAGTTGTGCCTCTCGTTCAAACGGGGTTTCTGGGCGCATTAAATCAGCAATAAATACTGGTGCAGATTTTTTAAGATTATTTTTAATCCCCTTTAATAACTGCTTCTTATCGCCGTTATCTTCAACAAAATGCATCACCAATAAACATAATACCGCGTCGGCTTTAACTTTTAATTTATCTACTGGTTGGCACTCAATGCTGATACGTGCATCAATACCTTGCTCTATAAAGCGTTGCTTAGCAATGGCTAACATGTCGGCCGAGGTATCTTGAGCGGTAAACTGCCATGTAGAATTAAGATTCGCCAGCGCTGCGATTTCTTTACCTGTACCTGCGCCTACCACTAAAATATGGGCGTTATCAGTTAACGTAGCGCTTAGCTGTGCGTTGGTTAGTTGATGTAATAGCTCGTAACCTGGGACTAAACGGGTAATACGGTTATCATACTCTTGTGCTTCTTCGCCTGTAAAAGTGGGCATACTATTTCCTTAAATTACGTTTATGGTGGAGTATCCACCCGGTTTTTTAGCGACATGAATTTGCGTTGCAACGCGTTCGCTCATTTCACTTACATGTGAAATCACACCGACCTTTCTACCTTGCGCTTGCAGTGAATCTAGCGCGTCCATTGCAATACTAAGTGTTTCACTATCTAGTGTACCAAAGCCTTCGTCAACAAATAACGAGTTAATTTGCACTTTGTTTGAAGATAAAGAGGCCAGCCCTAATGCAAGTGCCAACGATACTAAAAACGACTCTCCGCCAGAGAGTGTGTTTACAGAACGTTGTTCATCGGCCATATCGCGGTCAATAATCGCTATATCAAGTGAATCAGCTATTGCTGTGAGTTCGTAACGCTTATTCAGCGTTTTTAAATGGCTATTAGCATAATGTAGCAATATTTTTAGTGTTTGTGTTTGCGCTAAATTACGCATTGTTTTGCCGGTTGCATCACCGAGCACTTTATTAAGTAAATGCCATTGTTCTACTTGTTGTTTAAGCTTGCTTAGCTCAGCCTGTTTGCCCTCAAGAGCTTTTGCATTTTGGTTGTGCTGCTCGATGGCAGTATTAATCGTAAGTAAGTTATTGTGTAATTGTGTTTGCTGCACAGTTAATTGAGTTTGTTGCTCAATTAACTGTGCTTCGCTGTGTGCTGGCTTATTATTTTGCTGATGCTGCTCATTGGCATTTTGCTGTTGTTTTAGCGCGGCATGAGCATCAACTAATGCTTGAGATAACTGCTCGCTATGCTTTAGCTGCTCTTTAATATCGTCATTACTTATAGCCAGTAGCATCTCGATTTGCTGATGGCTAATATCAGCATAAAGCGCGCTAAACTCTTCAAACCAAGCACTATAGCGTGTTTCAAGTGTGGTTAGCTCTTGGCTGTTATCGGCGAAGCGCTGCTCAAGGTTTTTAAGCGTAATAGCGTGCTCATCGCGCTGTTTTACGGCGCTATCGTGTGCCTGTTGACTCTGATTTAATTCATTCTGGCACTGCTCTACTTGTCTATTCAGCTGAGCCTGGTAGTCATCAGCGCTAATCGTTTGGTTATCGAATAACGCTAAGCGCTGTTGCTGGGTATTGTTGTGTTGTTGCTGTGCCTGGGTTAAATCGTCGTTGAGCGTGCTAATTTGCTGCTCAGCTTTAGTAATAAGGGGAGTTAGTTGCTGCAGCTGTAAATTAGCGCTGTCTAATTGCTTTTGAGTTTGCTCAAGTTGTAGTTGCTGATGTTGATACTGCTCTACTTGCTCACCTAGCTCGCTTAGCGTTAACGCGCCGGTTTGCAATGTTTGCCAAAATTGACTGTTTTCAAAATGAGAATTCAGCTCACTTATAAGTGCTTCGCGTTGGCTCAGCAATTCCTGGTGCTTATTATTAAGCATGGTGAGCTGATTGTTCAGTTCAACATGCTGGGTATTTAATTGTTGCTGAGCAGTCTGTTCTTTTTTAACCGTGTTTTGCAGTTGGTTAACCGTTTCTTGCAACTGGTTTTGTTGTTTTTGTGCTGAAAAGTACTGCGCTTTTTGCTCGCTTAATTGTTTATGGGTGTCATCAAGCTGCTCAACGCTCAAGTCATTAAGATCTGTTTTAGCCGCTTGCATGGTGTTTTTAATGTCTAACATTTTGGCTTGGGCATCAGCAATCGCTTGGCTTTGCTGCTTATGCTCTGCGACTAAAACAGCATGCTGCGTTTGATGTTGATGTAGCTGGGTTTGTGCATCTAAGTGCTGCTGCTTAGCGCCAGTATAAGTATTTTCAAAGTCGGTTATTAAGTTATTAAAAGGTTGGCTTTGATTATTTGCAAACGGATGCTCAGTGGCTCCACAAACCGCACATGCCTCATTAGGCAGTAGTTGTGCGCGTAAATGTTCAACATGTTCACTCGCACGCAGCCGTGCTTGATTAAGCGATTGCTCGGCGTGTTTAAGTGCTTGCTCTTTTCTGCTTAATTGCTCACGCAGTGTGATGTTAGTTTGTTCACTCAGAGTTAGCTTTTCTGCTGTAATACTTTGTTGCTGCACTGTGTGCTTTAGTTCTTGATTAAATTGCTTATAACGCGCTCGTTGCTCTTTTAAATAATCAATATTTTTAAGCTGATTATCACACTGCTCAATATTGAATTGCTCTTGGTGTTGGGTGAGCTTATTTAGATTTTGTTGTTCAGTGCTTAGTGCGTGCTCTGCATGTTCTAACTGTTTATTTTGCTCGTTGAGCTTGGTAGCGAGAGTGCTTAGCTGCAAAGTAATAGTTTGCTTTTGTTGCTCGAGTGTTTTTAATTGCGTTGTGGTATTAAAAAACTGCTTAAAGCTGTGATTAAAATAGTTCCAATCAGTGGCCAATGGCTTTAGTTGATTGTTTTCTTGTAACCACTGCTGATGGTGAGTGCTTTGTGTTGTTGCCTGCTCCACGCTGAGATTATTTTGTTGTAGCTGCTGTTGTAACTCGTTTAATTGTTGCTGCTCTTTGGCTCTTTGTTGTATCAGGCTTGTTATACTTTGCGTAAAAATAGCTAATTGACTGTCGAGCTCACGTGCTTTTGTTATGACTGGTTCAGCTGTTTGTTGTTGTTGTTTTGCTGTTGCTAATTCGCTTTGTTGTTTTTTAACCTTACTTGCTTGTTCATTAATAAGCGCGGCATGATCCAGCGCGTTTAATTCCTTTATTTGCGAATTTAACTGGCTGTTTTGCACCGTTAAGCTTTTAAAGCGTTGGCGATTATCTTTAATTTCAAGCGCACTTTGTGCTTGTTTTGCTTGCTCAGTTTGTGCTTTAACCGCATTTAGTGCATCACTTGCTTGTTGCTCGTTTTGTTGAGCCTCTGTTAATGCTTGCTCTAAACTGTGTGCTTGTTTATACCAATTAACACCCTGCTCTGTGCTGGCCAACGTTGTTTTTATGTGTTCAGTTTGTTTTTTAAGTTCATCAAGAGTGTGCTTTTTCTCACTTAGCTCTTCATCAGACAATAACGCATAACTGGCTAAGCTAGCTGTTAGTAATTCAAATTTATCTTTAACTGCTTTATTACGCTCAAATATACGTTGGCCAATTCGACTAAATTTATCGGTGCCAGTAAGGCACTCTAAAAGTTGTGCGCGCTCATCGCCGGTGGCTTTTAAAAAGGCGGCAAACTCATGTTGTGCTAGTAGCACTGCACGGGAGAATTGCTCAAAAGTGAGGCCTATTTTATTTTCAATGGCTTTTATGGTGGTACTTTTGTCGGCAATTAAGCTTTCATCCGGTAAGCTATGCAAAGTATGCTCTGCCACTTTTAGTTTGCCGGTTACTTTTTTATGCGTGCGTTGAATACTGTAGCGTGCTCTATAAAGTTGCTGATCTTGCCCGCTAAAGTCTACTTCAGCATAGCCTTCCCATTTCCCACGGCGCAATAAATTGCGGGCATCGTTAAGCTTTATGTTGTCGCCGTTAAAATCAATTAGGTTACCTTTGTCGCCTTTCAAACGAGCAGTTTTCGTATAAAGCGCTAAACAAATGGCATCAAGTACGGTACTTTTTCCCGCGCCGGTGTCACCTGTAATAGCAAATAAACCTGCGTCTTTGAGTGGGGATGCTAAAAAGTCGATTTCGGCATCAGCAATGGAGGCTAAGTTATGAATACGCACGGCGGTTATTTTCATAGTAGCTGCTCCTGTTCAAGTTCATCAATAACGTCGGTTAATAGTGCTTTTAATTCACTGGGAACAGTTTCGCCAGCCATATCTTTGTCGTTATTAAAGGCTTGTTCGAGCAAATTAATTGGGTTGAGCATTTCCACAAAGCTTAAATCCTCAAATACCGTTTCTGAAGAATTATTCACTTGCTGATCGCGTACCCGTTCTATACCACAAAAGTTAACCTGCTTGCCTTTTAGTGCTTGTTCAATTTGTTCACGAAAAGTGGTATCGATATCACTGGATTTTAGCTTTACTCGTAAATATGGCGCTATTTCGTATTGTTGTGTATCGAGTGCTTTTATTTGCTCGCATAGCTTGGCTAAAGGGACGCACTCCCCCTCGGGTAATACAATTACTTCAGCGAGCCTAGGAATGTAAAGGGGGTTTACAGTGGTGCTTAGCGGTTGGTCTTTTTGTACGTTAAACTCAACCACGTTGACTTGATGGGTATATTTCCTTTCTGAAAACGACATTGGAATAGGTGTACCGCTGTAGCGAATGTGCTCATTTTTAGCCACTAACTGCGCTTTGTGTAAATGCCCTAGCGCTACGTAATTGGCTTTTGAACCAAATACCGAAGCCGAAATGGCTTCTTCACCGCCAATGACTAAGTTACGCTCAGAATCACCAGAAATATTTCCACCTTTGGCATGCAAGTGACCCATAACAATTAAAGGCGTACTTTCATTGGTAAGCGTTAATGCATGTTCAAGTGCCAGTTGGTAAGCTTTAGCAACGCCTTGTGCGTAACTAGGGCCATTCTCGCTCTGGCTAAGCGTACTTATATCGCTGGTTCGTAAAAACGGCATAGCGATTACTACAGCGTGTTTGTCGTTATTATTAATTGTTATTACCACGTCATTTGGATTGGCGGGATCAAACCGGCCTACAACATGGGTATCAAACTGGGCTAATAAGGGCTGAGCAGCCAAAATACGATTAGCAGAGTCATGATTGCCGGCAATTATGACCACATGTAATTGTGGGCACTGTGCTTTGGCATTTTTTATAAATTGATAGAGTTGGTTTTCGGCGCTAGCACTGGGGGTGGCAGTATGATAAATATCGCCCGCAACAAGCAATAAATCGATTTGTTGGCTAACGAGGGTGGTTAATAACCAAGAGAAAAAAGCATGATGTTCATGACGGCGATCATGTTCATAAAATTGCTGACCTAAGTGCCAGTCTGAAGTGTGAAGAACTTTCATTTTGCGCTCTTAAAAAACCATAAGAGCGCCAATATACCCAAGGCAATTAAAGATGCAAGTATCGCTTTAGGTTAAAGTATACCAAGCAATAAAAATAACCGGCAAAGCTGCGAGCGCAATTGTTAAAGGCCACTTTAATGCCTTCGCTTTTTTGGCCTGTAATACTGCTAGTGCGTTTGTTTCATTACAAGCAGCTACTTTATCAATATACAGGTAGCCTGAGTTAATATACTGCTTACAACTTTGCACGTCTGCTGGTATTGCAATTAGTTTTTGCTGCTTTTTTAGGACATAAAAATCCATAAACTCACCACACTTAATACGACTAGTTAGAACAAAAAATATTTGAGAGAAACACTAAAAAAGTACCCTCAAATTAAAAAAGTGGGCGATTCTAATTACAAACCATAGTAAAGATCAACCTAAAACTGCGTTTTTTAGTATTTTTAATGAAAATAGCTGTGTTTTTTCATTTTATCTCTACTTTTAGTGATACTCAGCCTATTTTGTAAACCCCCTTTACAGCTTAGTTTTTTATGTAAATTGCTAAACAATTTAGTTAAATGTTGTTGTGTAAAACCGTGTTTTTTATATTTACATAAAGGTGTGGAATATCACCCTATAAAAGTAGGGTTTTATCGCTATTTTATTGAAGCTTAGCTGTAAATTTGTCACAGTAGCGTCACTAAAATCGATCAGGATTAACAATGAAGAAAAATTTATTTACATTGAGTGCATTTGTATTGCCTTTGGCAATGGCGAGCTCTGTGATGGCCTCATCTGTTGAACAGACTAAAGGCAGTTATGTTGATAAGTTTCGTCAATTAGATGAAGCTTTGCCTACCCCTAATGTTTACCGCAGTGCCGCAGGTGCACCAGCAGAAAATTACTGGCAACAACGGGTTGATTACGATATTGATGTAAAGCTTGATGAGCAAAAGCGTCGCTTAACGGGGAGTCAAACAATTGAATATAAAAATAACTCACCCCATACGCTTAAATATTTATGGCTTCAACTTGACCAAAACATTTTTAAAAATGACTCGATTGCAGAAACCACGCAAACTTTTAAAAGTACCCTACAAAACGAGCCTGATGCTAAGCCTGCTAAATTAAGTTTAGGTGATTTACGTCGTCAGCAGTTTATGAACGACAACGAGCTGGGTTACACCATTAGCAATGTTAAAGATGAAGATGGTAAAGCGCTGCGTGTAACGGTTGTTGATACTCTAATGCGTATAGATTTAAACACGCCACTTAAACCGGGTAAAGATGTTGAGTTTAGCATGGACTTCGCGTTTAACTTGGTTGAAGAAGATGCGGTAGGTGCACGTGCAGGTTATGAACACTTTGAAGAAGACGGTAACGATATTTTCCTAGTGGCACAGTGGTTCCCTCGTTTAGCTGCGTATACTGATTACGAAGCATGGACTAACAAGCCATTTTTAGGCAGCGGTGAATTCACCTTGGAATTTGGCGACTACGACGTTGAAATTACGGTTCCTGCAGATCATATTGTATCGGCAACCGGTAAGCTTGATAACCCTAGCTCAGTTTTAACCAGTACTCAGCGCAAGCGTTTAAAAAAAGCTGAAACAGCAAAACGTCCTGTATTTGTAGTTACTGAAGAAGAAGCGCTCGAAAACGAAAAAGCCGGTACAGACAAAACAAAAACGTGGCATTTTAAAGCTGAAAACGTTCGTGATTTTGCATGGGCGTCGTCACGTAAATTTATGTGGGATGCTAAAGGTTACCAACAAGGGGGGAATGAGCAACCACTGGTTATGGCTATGTCGTTTTTCCCTAAAGAAGGTGGCGATTTATGGAAGAAATATTCAACTGAATCTGTGGTACATACCATGGAAGTATATTCAAAATACTCATTTGATTACCCGTACCCAACTGCACAGTCAGTCAATGGTCCTGTAGGGGGTATGGAATACCCAATGATCACTTTTAATGGTCCACGTACAGATTTACAAGACGATGGCACGCGTACTTATTCTCAAGCAGAAAAGCGCTTTTTAATCGGGGTTGTTATCCACGAAGTGGGGCATATTTATTTCCCTATGATTGTAAACTCAGATGAGCGTCAGTGGACCTGGATGGATGAAGGTTTAAATAGCTTTTTAGATGGTGTTGCTGGGCGTGAATGGGATCCAACCATTCCTTGGGGTGTTGAGCCACGTGATATTGTGGCGTACATGAAGTCTGAAACTCAAGTGCCAATTATGACGCAATCAGACAGTGTGCTTCGTTTAGGGCCTAATGCCTATACTAAACCAGCCGCGGCATTAAATATTTTACGTGAAGTTATTTTAGGTCGTGAATTATTTGATTTTGCGTTTAAAGAATATGCTCAGCGCTGGAAATATAAGCGCCCTACTCCGGCAGATTTTTTCCGTACTATGGAAGAAGCGTCAGGTGTTGATTTAGATTGGTTCTGGCGTGGTTGGTTTTACACTACAGACCATGTTGATATCTCGCTTGATAAAGTATATCAATTACGGTTAGACACCAAAAACCCTGATATCGACTTTAAGCGTTTACGTGATATTGAAGCGAATAAGCCAAGTTCATTATTTGTTGAGCGTAATCGAGCCGAAGGTAAAAAAACCTGGGTAGAGAAAAATCCAGATGTAACCGATTTTTATGACGAAAACGATCGCTTTACGGTTACTAATAAAGAGCGTAATTCGTACAACAAATTTTTAAAAGGCTTAAAACCGTGGGAGCGTAAAACACTCGATCGCGCATTAGAAGAAGACAAAAACTACTATGTTATGGAGTTTTCAAATCTAGGCGGCCTAGTGATGCCGATTCTTTTAGAGTTAACTTATGAAGATGGCACCAAAGAAGAGCGTTACATTCCTGCAGAAATTTGGCGTCGTAACCACAAAAACGTACAAAAACTGATTATTACCGACAAAAACAAACCGCTCACCTCAGTAACCGTTGATCCGGGTTGGGAAACGGCAGATGTGAATGTAGAAAATAATCACTACCCACGTCGTATTATTCCTTCGCGTATTGAAGTCTACAAACGTGAAAAGAGTAAAGCAAAAGTAAGCCGCGATATCATGCAGGATATTAAAACTGAGCTGAAAAAAGACGAAAAAAATAACGAAGAGGACCAATAATAATGCGATTTTTGCTTATTATTGTTTGCTTTTTAATTGCTGCGCCGAGTATGGCGCATCAATTAAAATCATCCGTTACCACGGTGTTATTTAATCAACGAACTCACAATATTGAATTAATGCATCGCTTTTACTTACATGACACAGAGCATGCTGTTGGCAGTTTATTTCAAGGCAAAGTGGATATCATCAATAACAAGCGTGACCAAAAACGCTTTGCTAAATATGTTGAATCTCATGTTGCTTTGCAAACCTTAACGGGTGAGCCGCTCACACTTAATTATGTGGGTGCACAAGTTGATGGTAAGTTCTTTTGGGTTTATCAAGAAGCGACGATCCCCGATGAGATTGAAGGTGTTAAGATGAGTAATGGCGCATTGCGCGATTTATGGCCTGCGCAAGTCAATATGGTAAATGTTGAAGGGCGAGGAAAAGTAAAAACGTTAAACTTTAGTCAAGACGATACGTGGCTTGAAGCACGATTTGAAACTAACTAACCCACTGTGCACCTTTATAAGGTGCGCACTTTTTTGCTGTATAAATTAGCTGATCGCGTTAATTTACTTCATCGTAAAATCAATATAACAGTTGTTATTCAAACCCAAACTATTGTGTTATCAAATGAGCTATACTAAGAGGGCAATGGACTGAACTCTTTGTAATTGTCTATTGATATACTTTTTTTATAAAGCAAATCCAGCAAAATGAGCTAATAACTTAGCGCAAGGAATGAAATGAAAACGCAAATTGAGGCAATCAAAGGTGTTATTTTTGATTTAGACGGAACCTTAGTATCATCAGAATTAAATTTTTCATTGATTAAAGCCCAAGTAGGTTGCCCTGCAGAACTAGACCTACTCGAATATATAGAGCAATTGCCCTCACCCTACATGCGTGAAGAAGCGATGAATATAGTGCATCAGCATGAGCTACTTGATGCGCAAACGGCGACCCTTTTACCCGGCGTTGTTGAAGCTGTTAACGCTCTTCGAGCAAAGAATATTCCTATGGCTATTGTGACTCGTAATTTTGATAAAGCGGCCACACTAAAGTTGCAACACAACCCATTGCCAATAGAAACGGTACTCACTCGAACTGAAGCGCCAGCCAAACCCGATCCGAGTGCTTTATTAATGATCGCAAGGCAGTGGTCCATGCCCGTTGATAACGTTATTTACGTTGGTGATTATTTATATGATATACAAGCGGCCCATAATGCAAAAATGCGAGCCTGTTTATATGCTCCCGATGTAACCCCTGCGTATGCCGAGCAAGCCGACTTTGTGATTCATGCTTTTGATGAATTAGTGTCGTTAGTTGAAAGTTACGCTAAAAAAGTGGAGTTATGTTAAATTGCACTGTATTTCATTTCGCTAATAGCATAACGGGTATTATTTAAATTAATACCCCGCTGCTTTTGCACAGCATAACATGTTGAACCACTAGCCCAATACGCTTTGAATTGGTAAAATATCAAAAACAGAACGTATTCAATAGAGGCACAAGATGGGCAGAGCATTTGAAGTCCGCAAAAGTTCGATGGCTAAAACCGCCAACGCAAAAACTAAAGTAAATTCAAAGTACGGTAAAGAAATTTACGTTGCAGCCAAAAGTGGTGAACCCGACCCCGATGTAAATCAAACATTGCGCCGCTTAATTGAAAAAGCCAAAAAAGACCAAGTTCCTGCGCACGTAATCGAAAAAGCAATTGAAAAAGCAGCCGGCGGGGCAGGGGAAGATTACTCAACTGCACGGTACGAAGGCTACGGCCCGGGTAATTGCATGGTGATTGTTGACTGTTTAACCGATAACCCTAATCGTACTATTAAAGACGTGCGCTTACCGTTTACTAAAACAGATTCAAAAATCGGCACACCTGGGTGTGTAGCACATATGTTTGATCACCTTGCTGTTTTGGGGTTTGCAGGTGACGACGATGAAGTCGTGTTAGAAGCGCTGATGATGGCTGACGTTGATGTGACTGATGTAGAAGCCGAAGATGGCAAGGTGTCGGTATTTGCACCGCATACTGAGTACTTTAAAGCTAAAACGGCATTAGAAGAAGCATTTGAAGGCATTAACTTTGAAGTTGATGAAATTACCTTCGTTCCACAAGTACATGTTGAAATTACAGATGAAGAAGTCATTGCCAACTTTGATAAATTTATCAATATGCTTGAAGATTGCGATGACGTACAAAATGTTTATCACAACGCGACCATTAAAAATTAATTCGTAGTGATTTGAATAGTGATTATTCACACCCGTTATAAAAAATCAGCTTAGTAAAGCTGATTTTTTGTTTTTAGGTTAAGTTTTAAGTTAGTGCTGTGCTTTATATTTTAAGCGGTAGCTATGCAGTAGCGGCTCAGTATAACCGCTAGGTTGGCTAACGCCTTCAAATACTAGTGCCAAAGCCGCTTGGTAGGCAATGCTATTAGCCAGTGTTTGCTCATTAGTTGCCATGGGAATGTAAAGGCTGTCATGTTCATTTTGGCCATCAACAACCTTAGCCATTTTTGCCATCACTTTTTGTACTTGCTCATTACTGCACACGCCATGATGCAGCCAGTTGGCAATATGCTGGCTTGAGATACGTAGAGTAGCTCTATCTTCCATTAAGCCAATATGGTTAATGTCAGGCACTTTAGAACAGCCTATTCCTTGATCAATCCAACGTACAACGTAACCTAAAATACCTTGCGCGTTATTTTCAAGCTCACTTTGAATATCTTCTTTTGACAGCGTTTCTGGGTTTGCCATTAGCGGGGGTGTTAATAAGCTTTCTAGGCTTGCTATTTGGCGCGTGGCAATGCTTTGCTGCAGGCTAAATACATCCACATCATGGTAATGCATTGCGTGTAATGTGGCGGCGGTAGGGGAGGGCACCCAAGCCGTATTAGCACCTGATTGAGGATGCGCTATTTTTTGCTCCATCATCATCGCCATTTTATCGGGCATTGCCCACATACCTTTACCAATTTGCGCTTTATGGCTTAAGCCACAAGCTAGGCCAATATCAACGTTACGATCTTCATAAGCGCTGATCCAAGGCTGTGCTTTAATAGCCGCTTTAGGCAGTACCACACCCGCTTGCATAGAGGTATGAATTTCATCACCGGTGCGGTCTAAAAAGCCGGTGTTAATAAATACAACACGCTCTTTAGCAGCATGAATACAGGCTTTTAGGTTAGCAGATGTACGACGCTCCTCGTCCATAATGCCCATTTTAAGGGTGTTTTTAGGCAAGCTCAGCGCCTCTTCAACCATGCCAAATAAAGTGTTAGCAAATGCTACTTCATCAGGGCCGTGCATTTTTGGTTTTACAATATTAATACTTTGCGCGGTTGAGTTCTGAATGGCATTTTTAGTGTTTAAATCGTGCAGTGCGGCTGTTGCGGTGAACATGGCATCCATAATTCCTTCAAACACATCATTACCACTTACATCGGTAATAGCAGGGTTTGTCATTAAATGCCCAACGTTACGCACAAACATCATACTGCGCCCTTTTAGGGTCAGTTTTTGGCCATCAATACCTGTGTATTGACGATCGGCTTGTAACGTACGGTCGACCATTTTGTCGCCTTTTCTAAACGTTTCAACCAAGTTGCCCTGCATTAGGCCCAACCAGTTTTTGTACACTTGCACTTTATCTTCGGCATCAACTGCGGCAACTGAGTCTTCACAGTCCATAATGGTGGTCAGCGCTGCTTCAAGTACCACATCTTTTAGCCCAGCTTTATCTGCTTGGCCAATAGGGTGATGGTGGTCTATTTGCAGCTCAACATGTAATCCATTGTTTTTAAGTAAAATAACACTTGGGTTTTGTGCCTCACCTTGATAGCCAACGAGTTGTTCAGGGTTTTTAAGTGTAGTGTGCGAGCTGTCGCGTAATGTAATTGCAAGTGCGCCATCCACGATTGAATAATTAGTACTTTCGATGTGCGAGCCATTTTCAAGGGGTAGCGCCTTATCTAAAAATTGTCTGGCGTAGGCCATTACTTTAAAGCCGCGCACTGGGTTGTATTGAGTCCCTTTCTCTGCACCATCTTCCTCACTGAGTACGTCTGTACCGTATAGTGCATCGTATAGTGAACCCCAGCGTGCATTGGCAGCATTTAAAGCAAAGCGGGCATTACTAACTGGAACTACTAACTGTGGCCCTGCAGTCAACGCTATTTCTGGCTCTACATTTTGGGTTTCAATATTAAAGTTTGCAGGTTCATCAACTAAATAACCAATGTCTTTTAAAAAGGCTTGGTACTGGGCTTGATCAACGTTTTTATTAGCAACATGGTAGTCATCAATCTGCTTTTGTAATTGTTCACGTTTAGCGAGTAGTGACTTGTTCAGCGGAGTAAGTGTTTGCACTATGTGGGCAAAGCTTTTCCAAAACTGGTGTTCGTCTAGATGAGTACCTGGTAATAGTTGTTTTTTAACAAATTCAGCTAGTTGCTTATCAACGCTGAGTCCAGAGTGGGTGAGAGTGTGGCTCATAATTAAAATCCTTAAACGGTCCGACAGAGTGCATTTTTTATATGCGTACACTTACCATATCGCAAAAAAGTCGCTTTGAGTGCTTTTTAACCATTCACTATATGTATAGCCGTAATAACAACTATAAATTTACTAAATCTAAAAAATAAGCCTAATGTTTAATTAAGCGCTACAGAGCTAACGCAATGTAGTCACTCTCTCAACAATAAATATTAATACCCGTTCGAAGGACTTTATTATGACAACATATCAAGGCGAAACAGATACACTAGCAACACTATGCCAATCACAAGGCAGTGCATGGAAAACTATTAATCCTGAATACGCAACTCGCATGCGTTTACAAAATCGTTTTCGCTCTGGTGTTGATATTGCACAATTTACTGCTGACATTATGCGTGAAGACATGGCTGCATACGACAAAGACACAAGTCAGTACACACAGTCTTTAGGTTGTTGGCATGGTTTTACTGCGCAACAAATGATGATGGCAATCAAGCGTCATCAAAAAACAACTAAACGCAGTTACGTATACCTAAGTGGTTGGATGGTTGCAGCACTTCGCTCTGAGTTCGGCCCACTTCCAGATCAAAGTATGCACGAGAAAACATCAGTACCAGCACTTATCGAAGAAATCTACACCTTCTTAAAGCAAGCTGATGCACGTGAACTTGACCATTTATTTAACGAGCTAGACGATGCAAAAGCAAACGGCGGCGACGTTCAAGCCGTGCTTAATAAAATTGATAACTTTGAAACGCATGTTGTGCCAATCATTGCTGATATTGACGCAGGTTTTGGTAACGAAGAAGCGACTTACCTACTTGCTAAAAAGATGATTGAAGCGGGTGCTTGTGCTATCCAAATCGAAAACCAAGTATCAGACGCTAAGCAATGTGGTCACCAAGCAGGTAAAGTTACCGTTCCTCATGAAGACTTTTTAGCTAAAATTAATGCAGTACGTTACGCGTTTCTAGAGCTAGGTATTGATAACGGTATTATCGTTGCGCGTACCGATTCTCTAGGTGCAAGCCTAACGCAAAAAGTACCGGTTTCACAAAAACCAGGTGACTTAGCAAGCCAATACAATGCATTTTTAGAAACAACACCGGTAAACAGTGTTGATGATTTAAATGAAGGCGAAACGGCAATGAAGCTTAATGGCCAACTTTGTAAGCCTACACGCCTAGATAACGGTTTATACCAGTTCCGCGAAGGCACTGAGAAAGACCGCGTAGTACTAGATTGTGTTACTAGCTTACAGTCAGGCGCTGATTTACTGTGGATTGAAACAGAAAAACCACACGTAAAACAAATTGCAGAGCTGGTAAATCGCGTTAAAGAACAAGTTCCAGATGCTAAATTAGTATACAACAACTCACCGTCGTTCAACTGGACGCTTAAGTTCCGTGAGCAAGTATACCAAGAGTGGCAAGAAGCAGGTCGTGACCTTAGCGCTTACCCAAGTATTGATGACAACAAAGCGCTTATGGCTCCAGAAATGGATGCAACAGAACTTGCAGCAGCTGCAGACTTACTGGTACAAAACTTCCAACGCGATGGCGCACGTGAAGCAGGTATTTTCCATCATCTAATCACATTGCCAACGTACCATACAGCGGCACTAAGCACAGATATTCTATCTGAAGGTTACTTCGGTGACTTAGGTATGCTGGCTTATGTACGTGACGTACAACGTCAAGAAATCCGTCGTGAGCAAGCGTCAGTTAAACATCAAGACCTTGCAGGCTCTAACATTGGCGATACGCACAAAGAGTACTTCTCTGGCGAGAATGCACTTAAAGCCGGTGGTGAAGCTAATACCATGAACCAATTCTAATTCAACTAGATAGTGTTACTTAAGGGCCGCAAGGCCCTTTTTTTATGCCTACATAAAAGCAAAATTTAATAGATCAGTATTTTACTAGCTAGTTATTCAGGGATGCAATGCAGCTTAAAAGTGTAAATAAATTTAAAGGATGTTTATGCTCGGCTGTGAGGGCTTTATGTTGATTACGCTTTAACACGGGTAAGCACAATAAATTACCCGCTTTTTACCACATATAGATCAGAGTTTAACTAGCTAGTTAAAATACAGATCAGGTTTTAACTAACAAGGTTAAAAACAGCCATTCTCTTCATCATTAAGGGTAGATTTGCCTTTCTAATCCTCAATTTGAGCATCTAAATGCTTAATTTAAAGATTTTTAACTAGGGTTTAGAAAGTAATAAACCGATTTTTTACTAACTGTCGCACCTTATAAAACATTTTTTTACTAACTGAGGGCTTATAAACAGTGACTCAAACCGAATTTTTACTAACTCAAAGGGGCTGAGTTAGTATAAACCGAATTTTTACCAACTCAGTTTGAAGCTAAGTCCGATATTTAGCTAAAGTATGTAAGGGATTACTCACATTATTGCTGTAAAGGGGGTTTACACTTGTGAGCTTCGAGCAACGAGCTTGTATAGCTCGTCACCCATAACTCGACGTTTTACTTCGAATGCTTATCAAACCACCACTGAATGTAAGCCACTTTGGTCATTAAATTTGATGGACGGGCAGTTATACCATGTGAAGCGTTTGGAATGCGCACCATCGCGGTATCAACCCCCTGTAATTTTAAGGCTTGATAAAACTGCTCAGTTTCTGAAATTGGCGTACGGTAGTCTGCTTCACCAGTCAGAAGCATGGTTGGGGTTTTAACATTGCCAACATAACTGATTGGTGAGCGCTTCATATAATGCTCAATATGGTCCCAAGGTTTACCTGGAAACCAATAATCGGCAAAAAATGGATAGAAGTCGGCAGTTAGTACAAAGCTGATCCAATTAATAACTGGTTTTGCAACCACAGCTGCAGCAAAGCGATCCGTATGGCCTACAATCCACGCGGTTAATACACCGCCGCCAGAGCCACCGGTAACGAATAATTTAGACTCATCAATAAAACCTTTATCGATTAGCGCGTCAACACCTGTCATTAAATCATCGTAATCATTGCTTGGGTAATTATGATGAATAGTTTGCGCAAACTCTTTACCGTACGAGTCACTGCCTCGCGGGTTCATGTATAAAACAACATTTCCTTTGGCGGCAAATAGTTGTACTTCGGCACTAAAGTGAGGGCCATAGTTAGCAACAGGGCCACCGTGAATTTCAAGCACCAGTGGGTATTTTTTTGATTTATCAAAACCCGGCGGGTAAGCAACCCAGCCTTGTATTGGTAACTCGTCGTGGCTTGATTTTAACCATAGCTCTTCAACCTTAGCGAGCTGCTTAGTTTGTAGTGCATCTGAGTTTAAATCGGTTAAACGCTTTATTGAGCCACGCTTTATTGTTGCAACATCAGCTGGACGCTGAGTATCAGCCAGTGTAAACACAATGTCACCATTTTCACTAATATCAAAATCACCACCAGAATAAGGGCGGCCAAACGCCACGCTACCTATTTGTTCGGTAATCACCTTACGTTTACCACTTCGAGGTTGATAAGCGAGTGCGGTTTGGCCTTCATCGGCATAGCTAAAATAGAGGCCTTTTGAATTTGCGCTCCATTGTATTTGACCAACGCTGCGATCGAAATCGCTAGTCAGACTTTGAGTATCGCCAGTTTTCAAATCACGAATATAAAGCTGAGTATTTTCATAATTAGTGCGCTTGTCATCGTAGCCAGTATAAGCAAGGTACTGACCGTTAGGTGATACTTGAGGTTGTTGATCTGGACCATTACGATCGGTCAGTGGGGTGATCTCTAATGTGCTTAAATTAAGTTGGTACACTTCACTATTGGTAGGCTTGAGCGCATGTTCAGCGTGTCTATTCGCTGAAAAAAATACTGATTCGCCGTTTTTACTAAAGCTTACACCGCCATTGTAATCAAAGTTATCGTTAGTGAGTTGTTGTGCATTGCCGCCATTCGCATTAAGAGTAAATAGCTGATTAAATCCTTTTTGACTATAGCCACTGCCATCTGCACGGTAGTAAACATCGTCAATAAATTTAGCTGGCTCTGCCCAGCTAGCACCTTTAGGTTTACCAGGCAAACTGACAGGAGGTGAGCTTATTTCAGGAACAAACATACTAAACACCAGTTGTTTAGAGTTAGGTGACCAAGTTATTGAGCGAGGTGCATTAGTAAGGTTACTAATTTTTGCCACAGCTCCAGTTTTAAGCCACTTCATATATATTTGATTACTGCCATCTCTGTTAGAGATAAACGCAAGGCGCTGCCCATCGGGTGACAACACAGGCGAGTAGTCCATAAATACACCAGATGTTAATGGCTGTAGTTGTTCTGTGTTGTAATCAACAGACCAAATATTACCGACTTTGCGATCGGTTTTAATATCCATGCGGTTACGAACGAAATACACTGTTTTACCGTCTTCGGTGATGTCTATTTGGTTGGCATATTCTAAGTTGAATATATCTTGAAGTTGCAATGTGTGTGTATTGTCGTTTGCGCTGGCAAAATGGCTTGCGCTAAATATAAGACTAAGTGCTAAAAACTGTTTCATTATTAATCCCTGTTGTTAACTTATGTACAGTTATAAGTGAGGGATTATTAAATTAACAGCACAATGCGATGAAGCCCATAATTAACTCTATGAGCATTAATTCAATGAGGTTACAAAGGCTGTAAAGGGGGTTTACAGCTTAATCTGAATTTTTAACTTTAGCTATTGGCTGAGCAAAGCGCTTTTATCTCTTCAATAATTGCAATGCCTTGGGGGTTATCGCCATGCACGCAGATGCTGTCAGCAACTAGTTTCAACGGTTTTCCAGATTGAGTAGTTACACTTTTACCGGTTAAAAGCTGCTTAACCTGAGCTAATAATGCGTCTTTGCTATGCACACTGCCCGGTATATTTCGTGCTACTAATTGCCCTTGGTCTGTGTATTGCCTGTCTGCGAACGCCTCTAATATCAGTGTGAGCCCAAGGTGCCGTGCCATTGTTTGATGTAGCTTGGCATCGGCTGTGGCGAGTATCATCAACTTTAAGTTAGCAGGGTAACTGGCAACCGCACCCATAACAGTGGTAAGCAATTGCTGGTTGTTCATCATGTCGTTATACAGCGCACCATGGGGTTTTACATAGCTAAGGGTTAGCCCTTGTACTTTTGCCATGCCATCAAGGGCAGCTATTTGATAGTGCAAACATTGAGTGAGCTCAGTCACACTCATACTCATTGAGCGCCTGCCAAACCCTTGTTTATCAGGGTAGCTTGGATGAGCGCCAATCATAACATTATGTTGTTTAGCTAGCTTTAGGGTATGCGCCATTACACTCGAATCACCAGCATGAAAGCCACAAGCAATATTTGCCATATCAATATGTGGCATAACGTCGTTATCAAGGCCCATTTGCCATGCACCAAAGCTCTCGCCTAAATCACAATTAAGTTTCATATTAATGGCTCTTCGATTGTTTAATAGTGACTGGTAACTGGCCTTTTGCAGGGGCTTGGCCAAATAATACTTTTGCCAGTGCAGTAAAAGCAGGCCCAGACACCAGATCGTTTTTATCTACATCAATATTATAAGCGTATGAGGCAAGCACTGCATCAGCATAGTTACCAAATTGAGCAATGTCATACGGTGCTCGCAAACTAATAAATACCGTTGGAGTGTTTTTTTGTTTAGCCATTTTTAGTAATGATTCAAGCGCTTTGGGTTGCTCTGCGTTATTTAAGGCAAAGTTTGGGTTATCGGCTAAATCATCCATACCGCCAATTTCCACGGCACTTTGGTTCGGTGTTGCATTGCCAGCAATAACAATACTTGCTTGGTTTATGTTGCCCTGCGCTTCATCTGGGTCAAAGCCCTGTAAGCTGCTGCAACTAAAACTGAGTGGTTGTGAACTTAACGCACTAATTGCTTGTTGCATTGCCATGCACTTGCGGGTGTCAGGCATAATAATATGAATATGCTGATCAGCGCCAAGTTTAAGCGGCAAGGTATTATTGTTATTTTTTATTTGGGTAATTGCCGCTAATGCCAGAGATGCTTCTAATTCACGATGTGCTTTATTACCAATAATGTGTTTTGCATTAGCCAATGCATTAATGGGGTTAGGCAAAGCGTTTAATTTAAACTTACTTTTAAGCGAGGTAATACGCTGCGTCGAATGGGCAATTTCATGTGCGTCTAGTTGCCCTGTTTTAACCGCACTAATTAAAGAGTCAATGAGCGCATCAAGCTTATTTATATCCTCAGGCGTTCTAATTTCTATTGGCATTAGCGCTATATCAACCCCAGCTGCAAAAGTGTTTACAACTGCTTGGGTAGGGCTGAAAAAATGACTTATACCGGCCATATCCAGTGCATCGGTTACCACTACGCCTTGATAGTTAAGCTCTTTACGAAGAATATCGGTCATGATTTTACGCGACATGGTCGCGGGTTTTATCATTTGCTTACCCTCTACATTGGTTAATGTACTGCTATCAAGCTCAGGGTATTGAATATGCGCGGTCATTATCATCCCCGGACTATGCTGCTCAATAATGTGTTTAAAGGGCGCTAAATCTTGAGCGTAAATAACTTCTTTTGAATGCATCACTCTAGGTAAGCCTGTATGGCTATCTACATTGGTATCGCCATGTCCTGGAAAGTGCTTTATAGCGCTAATAATCCCGTTTTTTTCAAATTCACTAACTTGTGCCGCACCCAGTACCGCTACTTCATCGGGGTTTTCACTAAAAGAGCGTACATTAATGACCGGATTGTCAGGATTCATGTTCACATCAACGGTTGGCGCATAATTTACATTAATGCCAAGCGCTGAGAGTTCAGTAGCCAATACGTTCGCCGTTTGGGTTGCGAAATAAGTGCCATGCTCAGGATAAGTTGCGCCAATTGACATATTACCGGTGAATGAAGTGGCCACATCGCGAGGTAAGCGAGCAACGCGTCCGCCCTCCTGGTCAATAGAAATAAACAGCGGTAAGCCTGATTTTGATGCAGATGCAGCTTGTTGTAGTTGCTGATTAAGGCTAATAATTTGTTCGATGCTTTGGGTATTTTCAGAAAACAAAATTACCCCGCCAATATCATAACGACTAATTGCTTTTGCAAGAGTGTCGGGCAATTTGGTTAATGGCATTCTGCAGCGTTTACTACTGCCTTGGTCACAAAAATAGCGCAAATCGAGCATGAGCTTTTGCCCAAGTTGCTGTTTAAGTGACAGCGCAGAATCGGCAAAAGAAGATTTTATTGGCATGAAACATCCGATTAAAAAAAGAGAAGACGATAACAAGTACTTATTTAGCAACACACACCCCAAGGCTAAATAAAAATAAAGTGCACGCAGCTTAACTATTATTGAGCTTAACTGCAAAACCCAGCAAATATAAACCGTATGATTTAATTATCCTTAAAATAACAAAAATTAGGCCACTTAGTTCTATTTATGTATTATATTAATTGTGTATGCAGTGCATAGCAGTCGTTTTTATTTGCTTAGGATGATATTAAGTTGCGTTTTCGATTACCATTTACTTTTAACCTCAGGCAATTAATTCTTTTGTTAGCTATGCCCGCTGCAGCTGCTATTTTGTTTAGTGGTTTATATATTAGTTATCAGGTTCAAAAAGAACGAGTTATTGAAGATACCCTGCAAAGTAATCATGTATTTGCTAGTAAGCTAGCTTCAGCAACTGAGCACTTTTTAGCAGCAGCAATGCAGCAACTTGAGTTTTCAGCCAGTATTATTGCTGAAGATATTACCAACACTGAGTTACTCCAAGCTGAAACCAACCGCCTTTTAGAGCAAACTCAGAGTTTTAATTCGGTTGCTATCAATATGCAAGGTGTGGTTAAAGCAGCTTCACCTATGTCTTTAAATATAATTAATAAAACCGTTAATTCAGTCCATTCTAAGCAAGCTCTTAAATCGCAGCAGCCGCAGGTTAGCCTGCCTTACATTTCGCTGGCTAATAATTTAATTATTGTTGTCTCCTATCCTCTGTTTGATCTGGCAGGGAATTATTATGGTTATATTGGCGGTAGCTTTTACTTAGAGCAGCAGAGTATTTTAAATGCCTTGTTAAAACAGCATAGTTACGATGGCGGGGCTTACTTTTATGTGGTTGCTGATAACAAAACCTTACTTTACCATCCTGATTCTAAGCGCATTGGCGAGCAAGTATCTAATAACCCAGTAATAGAGCGAGTGTTGCAAGGTGAACGTGGTTACACTCGGATTTTAAATAGTCAAGGAACAGCTATGCTTGCTGGGTTTGCGCCCGTTAAGCTCGCGAATTGGGGGATTGTTGCCCAGAGAAGTGAAGCGACAACACTTGCAAAACTAGATACTTTTCAAGGGCAGGTGCTTAAGCGAATGTTACCCATAGTACTCATTACTTTTTTATTAATTGCTATGTTAGCTCACTATATTGCTAAGCCATTAAGACTGTTAGCCGATAGCGCTAACTTATCAACCGATAAGAAAAACGTAGAACACCTCAAAGGTATTAAGTCTTGGTACTTTGAAAGTCAGCAGCTTAAACATGCAATGCTAGAAGGCGTTCATACTTTGCAATCGCAAATGGGGCAATTACGTCAAGATGCACTCACCGATCCGCTAACTGGCGCGCATAATAGGCGGGGCTTAAACATATTGCTTGAAAACCTAATGGATAAGCAAATACCGTTTGCTGTGCTTGAAATTGATATCGACTTTTTTAAACGGGTTAATGATACGTTTGGCCATGATACGGGTGATGAAGTATTAAAAACCCTTACTCATATTATACAGTCGTTATCGCGCAAGCATGATATTGTGGCACGCACTGGTGGAGAAGAGTTTTTACTGGTGTTGCCAAACGAAAATAGTGATAGTGCATTTGTTATTGCTGAGCGTTTACGCAACCAAGTAGCCACCACATTGATGGCAAAAGTAGGCTATATAAATGTATCGATTGGTATCGCTACTTGGCCACAGCATAGCGATGATATTAACCAAGTATATAAATGTGCTGACAAAGCGCTCTATCACGCTAAAGAAACGGGTCGTAATAAAAGTGTGATCGCCAGCTAAAATTAAATTTATTTTTAAAAATTAACTTACCTTAAGTTTTATTTAAGTTTCACTGATTAAATTTTATCTATAGATTTAATACAGGCGATGCTTATATGCAACTAGCTCAATATCACTCCTCAGCTGCGCTGTTTCAACAGCCTTTTCATTTTGTTAGTGCTACACAAAGTGATAAACACCGTCAGCGCCTTGAAGATACAGTAAAACAAGGCTTTTTCACTGCGTATAATGCAAGCCTAACCTCATTTATGCCATTACTCTGTCAGTATAAAACTGTGCAAGGGCATTGCACATTAGGGCTCAGAAACGCCACTTCCCCTTTATTCATTGAACAATATTTAGCTGCGGCCATTGAACAATTTTTACCACCAGGCACACCGCGAAATAAGGTGTTTGAGCTAGGTAACCTTTGCTCAACACATCGTAAAGCCACGCTATCTCATTTTATTATTGTAAATGAAGCTTTGCGCGGCTTTGGCGCGAGCTACTTAGTGTTTTGCGCTACCAAAAAAGTACGCGCCTTACTGCGCCTACTAGGTGTTACCTGCAACGAAATTGCACTGGCTAATAGCACTGTAGTAGATCAGCCAAAGAGCTGGGGTAGCTATTATGAGAATCAGCCTACGGTGTGCATTGTTAATTTAGCGCAGGCACATCAGCAAGTACTTAACACACCCATGCTGTTAAATATTAAACAGCAAAATACACAACAAATTAATGCCTTGATGACTGCGTTGGAGAGCTTATGAGCCTATTAAATAATATTAATAAGGTAGCGAATGAGCCAGTGGTTGTTAGTTACTTAGCCAATAAAGTGATGCCTATTAGCGTTTTGGAGTTACAACAAGAAACTAATAAGCTGACAGCTATTTTTAACGCTTTAGATTCTGGTGCAATTGCCTTCCAGCTTGATAATACTCCAGCTTGGCTGGTTGTTGATGCCGCAACCAGTGCTGCAAACAAGGTTGCGGTGCCTATCGCCCATTTTTTTAGTCAGCAGCAAACACAGTATGTGCTAGCGCAATGCGGTGCGCAGTTTTTTATTAGTGATATGCCTCGTCATTCGCTTGGTAAGCATTCATTGTCGGTAACATTATTTGAGCATTATACCCTTTATATTTATCAGCTCGATGCGATTGAGCCCGTGGACTATTTTACTGGTACGCAAAAAATTACATTTACTTCAGGTTCTACTGGTGAGCCAAAAGGGGTGTGCTTATCAACACAAAGCCAGATGCAGGTAGCTCAGTCATTATGTGAGCAAATAAACATTAGTAACCCCGTGCATTTATGCTTACTTCCGCTGCCAGTACTATTGGAAAATATAGCGGGTGTGTATGCGCCTTTGTTAAGTGGCGGTTGTGTACATTTAATGCCGCTAAACGAATTAGGTTTTGTTGGCTCAGGGTTAAAAAACCCTAACAAACTCATTGGTGCAATCGATAGTGTGAAACCTAACACCCTTATTTTAGTGCCTGAGTTATTAACGTGTTTAGTTGCCTTTGCAAAGCAAGGCTGGCAGCCACCAAAGTCACTTAAGTTTATTGCTGTTGGCGGAGCAAGGGTTAGTGAATCTTTAATTTTAACTGCACGAGAATATAACCTACCGGTTTATCAAGGGTATGGTTTGTCCGAGGCTGCTTCAGTAGTGAGTTTAAACACCCCCAACTATGACGACATAAATAGCGCTGGTGAAGTATTAGGGCACGTTGAAACGAAAGTTGAAAATGGTGAGTTATTTATTAAAGGAGCGTTATTTTTAGGGTATTTAAATCAAGCGCCGCATAACCCAAATACCTGGTACGCCACTGGCGACTTAGTATCTAAGCGTAATAATAAGCTGTACATAAAAGGGCGAGTAAAAAATCTGATCATCACCAGTATGGGGCGTAATGTTAGCGCCGAATGGCCTGAATCATTAATTTTAAGCCAAAGTGCGATACAGCAAGCGGTGGTGTTTGGTGAAAGCCAGCCATTTTTAAGCGCGCTTATTTATGCGGCTCCCGGATTTAGTGATGAGCAATTAAAAGCACATTTAAAAACAGTAAACCAGCAACTTCCTGACTACGCACAGATTAAAAAGTGGCATCGTTTGGCCCAACCTTTAAACGAGCAGCAAGGATTATTAACCGCTAATAATCGCCCTAAACGAGCGGCAATTAGCCAGCACTACAGCCCTATTTTTGAACAGTTTTACCGACTTGGAGAAGTGATCCATGAGTGATTTTTTTAATACAATAAAAGCACAAACTCAAAACGAGCGTGAGTACTTATTAGCTGCGCCAATTATACAGCGTGTATTTAACGGACAAGCAACACTTGAAGAGTATGCCTCGTTTTTAGCGCAGGCTTATCATCATGTAAAACACACCGTTCCTTTAATGATGTCACTTGGCGCACGTTTGTCTGACGAGCAAGAATGGTTACGAGAAGCGGTAGCTGAATATATTGAAGAAGAAATTGGTCATCAAGAGTGGGTGCTAAACGACATTGCAGCCTGTGGGTTTGATAAAGAAAGTGTGCGCTATAGTCAGCCACAATTCGCCACTGAAATGATGGTGTCGTATGCCTACGATAGTATTGCACGTAAAAATCCGCTTAGCTTTTTTGGCATGGTGCACGTATTAGAGGGGACCTCAATTGCGCTTGCTGATGGAGCCGCATCAAACATAGCAAATGCAGTAGGACTTCCTAAAAAAGCGTTTAGCTATTTAACCTCTCACGGCGCGCTTGATATAGAGCATGTTAAGTTTTTTGAAAACTTAATGAATCAAATTACCGACGAGGCGGATCAGCAGGCTATTTTACATGGTGCAAAATGTTTTTATCGTTTGTACGGCGATATTTTTCGCGCTTTAGACGACGAGCCGTTTTTTAAAGCATCAGCACAAGAGCAACACGCATGAATACCGGCTTATGTGTATTAACTGGTGCGACAGGTGGAATTGGTCAAGCCATTGCCAAAACACTACACGGCCAAGGTTGGCAACTACTCTTGGTGGGGCGAAATAGTGATGCCCTCAATACGCTAAGTAGTCAATGTCCCGGTAGTATAGTTTTTGTGGGGGACTTAACGATTGCCGAAAACATGTTGGCACTAGCCATTAAAGCCAAAAAATTAGGGGGCGCTAAGTTACTCATAAACAATGCAGGCATTAATGTAATGCAAAGCTTAAGTGCATCGAGTAGTGAGCAAATTGATAATCTACTGAGCACTAATTTAGCCGTCCCTATGAAATTATGTCAGCTGTTTTTAGCGCAATTGCATGCGAATAAAGGCTCCATAGTTAATGTTGGGTCGTCATTTGGCAGTATAGGTTACCCATATCAAACACTTTACTGTGCTAGTAAGTTCGGTTTACGTGGTTTTAGCGAAGCGCTATCACGAGAGCTTTCAGATACACCTGTTAAAGTTAGTTATTTAGCACCAAGAGCAACCGATACAGATATTAATGATGCACAAACACGAGCAATGAATAAGGCGCTTGGTAATCAAATGGACTCCCCGCAGTTGGTGGCTGATGAGTTAGTTGCGTTATTAAACTCAAATAAAACCAGACGATTTATTGGTTTTCCTGAGAAACTTTTTGCACGTATCAATGGTGTTTTTCCACGTATTGTGGATAACGCAATTGCTAAACAGCTCCCTAAAATAAAACAGTTTTTAGGTTAATAGAGGATTTATTATGAAAAAATTTACTTTAGTAGCTTATTTAAGCATTGTTAGTGTGTTTTCATCGCCGGTATTTGCAGACGAACAAAGCGATTTACTCGCTATTCAACAGCAGTGGGCGGTTGCTAATTATGAGCTTAAAGATGATGCACAAATCAAAGCCTTTACTCAACTAAGTGAGCAAAGTGCTCAATTTATTGAAAGCTACCCTGATTCAGCAAGTAGCTATACGTGGAACGGCATTGTACTGGCCAGTTTTGCTGGCGCAAAGGGCGGGTTAGGGGCGCTGGGCTATGCTAAAGATGCAAAAGCGTCATTAGAGCAAGCCCTTAAAATAGACGACAGTGCTTTAGGTGGCTCAGCGTATGCCAGCCTAGCAACCTTATACAGTAAAGTACCGGGATGGCCTATTGGTTTTGGTGATGATGACACCGCCGACAAGTTTTTTAAGCAAGCGCTCGCTTTTAACAAAAAAGGCATTGATACTAACTACTTGTATGGTGAGTTTTTATATGACGAGCGTGAATATGAGCAAGCTAAAGCCCATTTGTTAGTTGCGCAAGCAGCAGGTATTCGTGATACTCGTGCTAAAGCTGATAAATATCGTCAACAAGCAATTAGCTCTTTATTAGCTAAAGTAGATAAAAAACTAAAGAGATAGCAAAATAAACAATGCATTTATTATTAGTTGAAGATGATCATCTTGTGGCGCAAGGGCTTTGCCGCTCATTGCGCCAAGAAGGCTACAGTGTAGAGCATAGCGCAACGGTTAAGCATGCATTGCAATGCTTAGGCAGTGGTGAAATAGAGTTGGTTATACTTGACCTAGGTTTACCCGATGGTGATGGTTCACAAATTCTAAAGCACATAAAAGCGCAAAAAAAAGTGATTCCGGTGGTTATACTAACTGCACGAAGTAGCATAGATGACAAGGTGCAAGGGCTTGATATGGGCGCTGATGA
Source organism: Pseudoalteromonas sp. S1612 (assembly GCF_005887175.1). Classification (GTDB taxonomy): domain Bacteria; phylum Pseudomonadota; class Gammaproteobacteria; order Enterobacterales; family Alteromonadaceae; genus Pseudoalteromonas; species Pseudoalteromonas undina. The sequence continues at coordinate 87,182 of NZ_PNDH01000026.1, forward strand.
TTATTTAGCTAAGCCATTTGAACCAGCCGAATTATTTGCTCGTTTGCGCGTAGCGAGCCGACGAGTAAATCAAGCTCAGTCGAGTTTATTACAGTGTGGTGAAGTGACTATAGACACGTCAGCGCATAGTGTCACACTCAGCAATGAGCTGCTTTCTCTGCCACGAAAAGAATACATGCTGCTAAAGGCACTATTGGAAAACCAAGGTCGCGTGCAATCTAAACAGCAGTTAGAAAACAAACTGTACCAGTGGGGTGAAGAGGTTGGCTCTAACACCATTGAAGTGCATATTCATCACCTACGAAAAAAATTCCCCAGCGATTTTATTAAAACTCTCCGTGGTATTGGTTATGTCGTGGGAAAGAGATAGCTCACGTGATTAAAACGCCCCTAGATTGCACAAACTTGAATTTACAAAGGTAACCATACTCTATGTCAATTCGTAAGCGTTTAACTCTTATTTTACTATCAATGATGGTGTTAACGTGCTTTTTAGCTTTAGTCAAAGGCTACCAAAAAAGTATGAGCCATGGTGAGCAACTACTTGATAGTGAGCTAAAAGTGGTCGCTGGAGTGTTGATGCAACAGCCTTTATCTATAAACGCCATGGCGCCAAAAATGCAAGAAAGCGCCCAGTTACTGTATCAAATTTGGCAAGCTGGTGAGCTCCTTAGTGGCTCTGACGAATTAAATCTTGATTTGAGCCAGTATCAAGCGGGTTTTCAAACGCTTAATATTGCAGGGCAGCGAATGCGGGTATTCGTTTTTGTCACTTCTTTACGCACCGTGGTTGTTGCCGAGCCGATTGCTAAGCGGTTTGAACTTGCCGAGGCGGTGATTTTATCAGCCATGTTGCCTATGCTTTGGGCGGTTCCTTTGCTTGCGCTATTTATTAGCTTTTTTGTTAAATATGCACTGGCACCATTAACCCGTTTATCAAAACAGTTAGCTCTGCGCCAAGCAAATGATTTCACTGCGATCAATTGGCAGGTGACTGATGAAGAGATAAAACCGGTGATCAGCCGCTTAAACGATTTATTTAAACGCGTAGAAACCGCCTATTTACGAGAGCGTTTTTTTGCCTCTGATGCGGCACATGAATTACGTACTCCCCTAAGCAGTTTAAAAATTAATGTGCATAATTTGGCTGCTCAACAAGGCGATAACCAAGAATTACAAGCCATGACACAAGGTATTAATCGACTGTCCAATATAGTAGAGCAAATGCTAATACTAGGGCGTACTCAGCCAGAGCAGTGGCAAAAACAGTTTAAGGAGCAATCATTATTAGCGATCACGCAAGAAGTAGTTAGCCAGTTGTATGAAAAAATAGAGGCTAAAAACCACACTATTAGTCTTGAGGGAGATGACTTTATCATTAACGGTGATGAATTTACCTTAGTGACGTTGATTTCAAACCTACTTAGTAATGCCATAAAGTACGCACCAGCTAATGGACAAATAAAAATAACGCTAAAGCAGATGCACAAGCAGCGTATTTGGCAAATAGAAGACAGTGGCCCAGGTATGACGGACGATCAAAAACAACGGATATTTAATCGCTTCTATCGTGTTGGCGGTGACCAACACCCTTCGGGTGAACAAGGTGCGGGTTTAGGCATGGCAATAGTGCAGCATATTATTGCTATTTATCGCGCTGAAATTCACTTAACGGATAGTGATTTGGGTGGCTTAAAAGTACAGGTAGTTTTTGCAGGAGCTAAATGTGATTAAACGACTTATTAGGCCTTACTTATATTGTTGTGTATTTTTATCATTTAACGCCGCCAGTAAAGACTATCTTATTGTGCTTAAAGATCATTTGTTTTACCCCGCAGAAATCGTCGTACCGGCCAATAAAAAGGTACGCTTGTTAATCGAAAATCAAGATAGTACGCCTGAAGAGTTCGACAGTTTCGATCTCAATCGAGAGAAAGTACTTTACCCTAAGCGTAAAAGCGTTATTTATATCGGGCCGTTAATCCCTGGGCGCTATGAATTTTTTGGCGAGTTTTCGCCCAATACGGCGCGTGGTGCTGTCATAGTGACTGAAAAGGAGCGCTCTAATGCTAATAACTAGCCTAGTGATGAGTCTAAACCAGTTACTGCCGGTGGCCATTTTACTTATTTTACTGCAAGTTGTAGCCAAGCAAAGTTTAATGAAATTGCTGGGAGGGCTTATTTTAGGGAGCGGGCTTTCATTTTTGTTTGTAAAAAGTGCGCCGTTAATTAGCCCCTTGTTTGACTATCAGGGTTTAGAATATGCCCAAATTGGTTTGTGTATTTTAATTTTTATTAGTGCACTGTACTACGCCATTAAACAAGCAACAGCTGCTTTTATGATTGCGATTATCAGTGTAATGACACTTTATTTAAGTCACTACATTATTTACCTGATTGGCTTTTGGCAAAACAACGAAGCGGCTCAAAGTTTATTTATTGGCACTTTTTTAGGCTTGGGAATATGCAGCAGCTTTAGCGTGTTGTTGTATTTTTTATTGAGTGCAACCAAACAGCGCTTTGGGCTTACTCCTTTATTAGTATTGTTGGCATTAAATAGTGCGGCAAAATTAGTTGTGGCGCTTGATTTGGCGAGCCAAATTGATTTGATAGCAACAACGGTAACCGTATGGGATTTACGTGACATTTTAGCCGAAAACTCAGAGTTTGGACGAGTATTGCGCGCTCTGATTGGTTATGAGGCTACGCCTAATTTAACCAGTGTTTTAAGCTATGCGTTGAGCAGCGTGTTATTTTTATCTGTTTGTTATTTTATTCCTAAATTAATCACTAAGGAAAAACCATGAAAGCAATAAACCTATTTGCAGCCACTGTATTAATTGGTTTTTGTTTATTAATACCTAAGCTCGTTTATGCTGATGGCATAGTGGTAGATAAAGTTTATCATCCGTATGTGTTGCCGTTTGAGCGGGAGCTAGAATGGCGGCTTGTGTCGCATCAAACTGATAGTGGTAATATTTTAGCGCAGCGCGTTGGCTTAGGCGGCGCAATAAACGACACCATGGCATTGGAAGGCTACATCGTGGGTGAGCGCGATGATAACGGTGACTTTGGCTTGCAAGCGTATGAGTTAGAGCTTCGTTGGCAGTTAATAGAGCAGGGCAGGCTATGGGCTGATTGGGGCGCATTATTTGAATTTGAAAAACAGCATGACGCCGACGCATACGAAGCAACCTCCGGTTTTGTAATTGAAAAAGAGTTTGGGCGTGCAAGCCTCACCATGAATGCTTTTTTAGTATACGAATGGGGGCAAGATATAGAAAACGAATGGGAAAGCGAGTTTAGAGCGCAATATCGCTACCGATACTTGTCTGCTTTTCAGCCCGCGGTTGAGGTTTATCTTGGTGAAGACTTTGTGGGTATTGGCCCTGGGTTTATAGGCTTGCACCGCTTTGATGGACAAAAACAATTAAAGTGGGAAGCCGGTTTTATTACTGAAATCAGCCAGTCAGAGAAGAATCATAGCTTTAGAATGGCGTTAGAATTTGAGTTTTAAGCTGCTTAAACAAGTGCTTAACATGTAAAGTGGGTTGCGAGGGTTATTTTATTAATTAAATCGCGTAAAGGGTTGACTTGTCACAGTAACTCTATATAGTAGGCCGCAGCTAGAAAGAAAGCATGATAATTTATAAATCTCCATTTCGTTGTTGTATAAGTAATACTTGTAGTACCGTCCTGAAGTTTTTAAGTACCATCTCATTTTTTGCTACACCGCCCATTAGGGCACAATTTAATTTTTTATATCAGGAATAATACTATGTCTAACATCGTATCAGGTACAGTTAAGTGGTTCAACGAGTCTAAAGGTTTTGGTTTCATCGAGCAAGAAAACGGTCCAGACGTTTTCGCACATTTCTCAGCAATCAAAAGCGAAGGTTTCAAAACTTTAGCTGAAGGCCAACGTGTAGAGTTCACTCTTTCACAAGGTCAAAAAGGTCCTCAAGCTGATAACATCACAGCTCTATAATTTTACTTTTTAAGTAAAATGAAAAAAAGCGCTTAAGGCGCTTTTTTTGTGCCCAAAATTTAAGAACATCCCACCACCGCTTTAACATTCCCGTCATTTTATTTCTATTTACGTCATCTGCTATTTTAACATTACAGACAGCGTTATAAATTAATAGTCTCTACGAGTTTTCTAGGTTAAAGTTATTACTTAAATCATAGGGGGTGTGTATCTATAAATTTATACTATTAGCTTTTGTGCTGTTATTTAGCCAAAAAATTCAGGCTGCTGAGCCTAAACTGGTTATTTATACCGAAAGTTTTCCTCCGTATAACTTTCAAGATGGCACTGGCCAATTGGTGGGTATCAATCATGACATAGTAAAAGATACCTGTGCCCGTGCAGCGCTAGAGTGCGAGTTTATAATGCTACCTTGGAAGCGTGCTTACCACTTAGTGCAAAGTAACCCGCAGTCAGCCATTTTTTCTTTGGCAAAAACGCAAGAGCGAGAGCCTCTTTTTAAATGGGTTGGACCCTTGGTGTCAAATCAAACCTATTTTTATAAATTAAAAACCAGTAAACATATTGTCATGGACGATATCACCCAAGCTAAAAACTACTCGCTAGGCATAGTACGAGGCGATATTTATGAAATGCTGGTGCGTCGACTTGGGTTTGTAGCTGATAAAAACTTATTGCTATTTAGTGAAGCAGACTCATTTATGCGTTTGTTTTTTAAAAAACGTATCGATTTAATTATTGGATCTGACTTTACCATAGGCCACCAAACTGAACCATTTGGCTATTCAAGGGATGACGTAGTAAAGCTTAAACAAATTCATGTAGATGAGCTAAAAGGCAATTATATTGGTTTTAATAAGGCTGCCTCACCCGTGGTGGTGGAACGTTTTAATCAAGCATTAAAGCAACTTAAAGCTGAATCTGAGTATAAACCTTATATTAACCGTTACGTTAAAAATTAAATTCATCGCTATCCGACATCATAGTTGAACGCATAGCATTTCACCGCTAGTTAGCCTCTGGGCCACTTTTTCTGATGACTTTAACACTTTGCCTGTGCTGAATTTATACCAATCCGCAATAATACTTAATCATTTTACGGGGGTAAACATGTCGCTACCTGCGTTAAAAAATTCTCATTTACGACTGCATGGATGCAGAAGGTAGAGCAATGCAGGAGCAATTGCCGAGAACAACTAAATAGCCAATTTTCTGCCTTGCTATCAATGCGTTTTCCAGCCTCAAAATAGACTACTTAACTAAGCGAATTGGTATTAATCGTAGAGAGAACGTGAGAATTAACGAAGATATTAAAAGGGTTTAAAGTAGGGGGGCTAAAACGATAAAAGGGCCTTGCGGCCCTTGGTGAAGTATCGTTCAAGTCAGATAGTGCTTTAACCCCTTAAAGCGCTATCCTATTGTTTTGCAACAGATGGATCATCTCATTAAGTTTCTAAGCTAGCGAGAGGAAAAACCCAGCAATTGCTGCGCTCATAAGGTTAGCCATAGATCCTGCTAACACTGCTCTGAGCCCTAAGCGTGCGATATCCTTTCGCCGACTAGGCGCCATACCGCCTAATCCACCTAGTAAAATGGCTATCGATGATAAGTTAGCAAAGCCACACAATGCAAAAGTAACAATTGCTTGTGTATGCGCACTTAACGTATCGCGATAATTTATAAAGTCTAAGTAAGCAACAAACTCATTTACCACTAACTTTTGACCAATAAAGCTGCCGGCTATAATTGCCTCATTCCACGGTACTCCTAGTAACCATGCAACAGGGGCAAATAAGTAGCCTAAAATTTCTTGTAGCGTTAATGTAGGGTAATCAAATAACCCACCAATACCGCCTAATAAACCGTTTAATAAAGCAATTAACGCAACGAAAGCAAGTAGCATTGCACCTACGTTAAGTGCCAACTGCATACCGTTTGCTGCGCCTGATGCTGCTGCATCAATAACATTAACCGGTTTGTCATCGCCTAAATCTATCTCGGCTAAATCATCTTTAGGTGTTTCTGTCTCTGGCACTATCATTTTTGCCATTAAGAAACCACCTGGTGCCGCCATAAAGCTGGCTGCAATTAAATACTTAAGGTCAACACCAATAATTACATAACCGGCCATTACAGAGCCTGCTACGGTGGCTAAACCACCAACCATTACTGCAAACAATTCCGACTTGGTCATGGTTGCAATAAACGGTTTAACAATTAAAGGCGCTTCAGTTTGACCAACAAAAATATTTGCTGTGGCTGAAAGCGACTCGGTGCGTGAGGTTTTCAATAATTTTTGTAAACCGCCACCCAAAATTTTAATAATCCAATCCATAATGCCCAAGTGATATAACACAGCAACCAACGCTGAGAAAAACACAATAACGGGCAATACTTGAATTGCAAAAATAAACCCTAGCGTATCTTGCGAAGCTAATGGGCCAAATAAAAAGCTAATTCCATCGTTGGCATAACCAATAACCGATGAAACGGCGCGAGACATACTCGCTAATACATTTTTGCCTGCTTCAAAAAACAGTACAAATCCGCCGATAATCACTTGCATTAAAAATGCGATACCCACGGTTCTTAGTTTTATTGCTTTGCGATTAGTTGAGGCTGCAAAGGCAATGCCTAGTAGCACCATCATGCCTACTAAGCTCATAAATGTTGTCATACAAACGTTTCCCGTTGTTATTCTTGTAAAATGTACTTTATTTTACTTTTTATAATATCAATCGCAACGCGATTCATACCGCCTCGAGTCACAACTAAATCAGCGTTATGCTTTGAAGGCTCAATAAATTGATAAAACATCGGTCTAACAGTTGCTTGATATTGCTCAACAACAGATTGTAATGTTCTGCCTCTTTGTTCCATGTCGCGTTGCATTCGGCGCATTAAACAAATATCTAGCGGTGTATCTATAAACACCTTGATATCAAATTCTTTATTAAGCGCTTTATCGCTCAGTAATAAAATACCTTCTACAATGAGTATTTTAGCCGAAGCCACACGGCGTGTTTTATCGCTGCGTGTATGTTGGGCATAATCATAAGTTGGTACTTCAACAGAGTGGCCATTACGAAGTTGTGTTAAATGCTCAAGCATTAGTTCGTGTTCAAATGCATCAGGATGGTCGTAATTCGTTTGCGTACGATGTGCCATCGGCAAATGCGATTGATCCTTGTAATAAGCATCTTCTTCAATAATGGCGATAGCGCCTGGTTCAAGCTCATTTACCAATTCATTATAAATTGTTTGGCTAAATAGAGATTTGCCGGACGCCGATGCGCCTGCAATAGCTATAATAGTTCGTGTCACTAAAGTTCTCACCCACACAGAAGGATATATTGTTGGTAGATCACAATAGCAAAAAAGACACGATTAATCTCTTTTGCTTCGCTTAAGAGTGCAAATTTATAATGTTTAGGTTTTATGAAACAGGACTTATGTCCTGTACGGAAAAATCGAAGAGCAGATAAAGTAACCACCTAGAACAGATGTGAGGTCACAATGGCAAGAGCAATTATCTTAATGGCGGATAGTTTAGGAATTGGCGCAGCACCCGATGCAGATAAATTCGGTGATGTAGGTGCTAATACATTCGCACATTTACTCAAGGCATATTATGACGAAACTGGCAGTAAGCTTTCGCTTCCTAACCTTTCAAAATTAGGGTTAGTAGATGCATGTGAAGCCGCTGGTAAAGAACCCTGTTTAATTGCTGACCGTAATGAGCCACAAGGTGCATGGGGTTATGCAAAAGAGCTTTCAAGCGGTAAAGACACGCCATCGGGTCATTGGGAAATGGCTGGCGTGCCAGTGTTATTTGATTGGGGATATTTCCCAAAAACACAACCGAGTTTCCCACAAGAATTTGTAGACGAGTTTATTGCTCGTACAGGTATTCCGGGCATTTTAGGCAATTGCCATGCATCGGGAACCACTATTTTAGAGCAGCTAGGTGAAGAGCACGTAAAAACAGGTAAACCAATCTGTTACACCTCAGCTGACAGTGTGTTTCAAATAGCCGCGCATGAAGAATCATTCGGCCTAGAGAAGCTTTATCAAGTTTGCGAAATCGCACGGGCGCTGCTTGATGAAATGAATATAGGACGAGTGATTGCGCGGCCATTTTTGGGTTCAAATAGTCAAAACTTTGCCAGAACCGGTAATCGTCGTGATTACTCAGTATTACCGCCTTCGCCAACATTGCTTGATGTACTTGCAAAAGACGGTGGCGAAGTAATCAGTATTGGTAAAATTTCAGATATTTATGCGCACCAAGGTATTACCCAAAAGCATAAAGCGCCAGGGTTAATGAACTTGCTAGAAAAAACCAGTGAAGTGATGGCCACTGCGCAGGATCACAGTTTAATTTTTACCAATTTAGTTGATTTTGATGAAAAGTTTGGCCATCGCAGAAATCCTGTTGGCTATGCTAAAGCGCTAAAAGAGTTTGATGATTACTTACCAACTATTTTAGATCAGCTAAAGCCTGATGATTTATTAATGATCACCGCCGATCATGGCTGTGACCCGACCTTTCCAGGGTCAGAGCACACTCGTGAGTATGTTCCAGTTATTGCTTATCAGCCAGGAATGAACAACACGCCACTGGGTGAACGCAATAGCTTTGCTGATATCGGTCAAACGCTTGCACAATGGTTTAACTTAAAAGCGTTAGAATATGGTGATGGCTTTATTGATAAGCTGAACACAGTTAAATAACTTAAAAATACGCTACTATATTTTTAAAGTAATAGGGCTTTTAGCCAAACAAAAGGAAAACAATCAATGAGTACTCCGCATATCAGTGCAAACGTAGGTGATTTTGCCGAAACAGTATTAATGCCAGGCGATCCGCTACGCGCACAATATATTGCTGAAAACTTTTTAGATGATGCAGTGCAAGTAACTGGCGTACGTAACATGTACGGCTTTACTGGAACTTACAAAGGTAAGCCAGTGAGCATTATGGGTTCTGGCATGGGCATTCCTTCAATGTCAATTTATGCTCGTGAGCTTATTGTTAGTTTTGGCGTTAAAAATATTATCCGTATTGGTACCTGTGGTGGTATTGGCAGCGATATTAAAATTCGCGACGTAATATTTGCACAAGGTGCAAGCACTGATTCTAACGTGAACCGTGCCCGTGTTCGTGGTACTGACTTTGCAGCGATTGCTAACTTTGATTTACTTTTAAACGGCGTTAATGCGGCTAAAGATTTAGGCATTGATGCAAAAGTAGGTAATGTATTTACTACCGATACTTTCTATCAAGCAGACGACACTTTCTACAAAGACCTAGACAAACTAGGTGTACTTGCGGTTGATATGGAAACAGCTGGCCTATACGGCGTAGCAGCAGAGTACGGCGCAAAAGCAATGGCATTATTTACCGTAAGCGATCACGTGATCACCGGCGAAGCAACACCTGCAGATGAGCGTCAAACCACGTTCAACGAAATGGTAAAAATTGCATTAGAGTCTATCTAATCTTAAACAGTTCCTTGGTAACGTATTCACTAAGTTTTGGAGACACGCCCAAAGTGAAGTGAGACTAAACCCCCAAAGCCGCATTTTATGCGGCTTTTTTTATGCCTGAATTTAGGTGCGGGATGCGAGCCAAGGGCTTCGAGCTACGAGCTTTATGTTCCTAGGTTTTAGCACTAGCTCGTTGCTCGATACTCGAAACCCGTAGCCCGTTGTGTTCTCATTTATTTCCCTGTCAGTATTTATAACTTAATGCTAATGTTTAAGTTATAAAGCTTGCCTTTAAAGTGAACAATTTTAAAGTTTTAGCTGATAGCTGAAAAACGTCTTAAACTCTGGAGTAACTATGTCTAATTGGATTGATGCGACAGTAAAGTCAGTCAAATGGTGGAATGAATCGTTATTTAGCATAACCGTTCACGCCGATGTAGAGCCGTTTAAAGCAGGGCAATTTACAAAGCTCTCTATTATGGACGGTGATAAACGTATCGCTCGCGCCTACTCTTATGTTAATGCACCACAAAGTCCTGATTTAGAGTTTTACCTCATCAATGTGGTTGATGGTTTACTATCTTCTCATTTAGCCACACTCAAACCAGGTGACACCGTATTAATAGAGCGCCGAGCAACTGGCTTTTTTACTCTAGATGAAGTGCCTGCGAGTGAGCAACTGTGGATGCTTAGTACAGGCACAGCTATTGGGCCATTTTTATCAATGTTACAGCAGAGCGAAGTATGGCAAAAATACAAACACATAAATTTAGTGCATGGTGTACGGCAAAATAGCGATTTAAGCTATCAGGAGCTTATTAACAAACTAATAAAATCACATCCTAGTCAACTCAACTATATTCCGGTTGTTAGCCGTGAGGTGCCTTTACAAGGCTTAGCAGGCAGAATTACCACTGTGATTGAAAATAATGCTTTATATGAGTACGTGGGGTTATGGGCTACACCAAATAATGCCCAATTTATGCTGTGTGGTAATCCGCAAATGGTTAAAGACACCACAGAGTTATTATTGGCTCAAAATTATAAGCGTAATCGTCGAAAAGAGCCGGGACATATCACGGTTGAGCAGTATTGGTAGCTAGCTATAACGTTATAATAACTATCTCAGAGGCCTAAAATTTGCTATGTTGCGCTTTAATTGTATTTAGTCTTCGTACTTAGGAAATTCATGAAATCTTTATTTATTATTTGTGCCTGTTTATTGGCCGCTTTCACGTTAAATAGTCATGCTATAGAGCAATCAACACCGCTGGACGAGACTAAACAAACACAGCAAAAAAATGCAGCGCAACAACAAGACGCGCTTGATACATTAAGCCAAGAGGCTAACACGTTAAAAAAGCCAGTTATTGAGAAAGTAAAAGCAGATGACTCTCAAGTACTTGGCAGCGAATCTACAAAGCCCGTTCAGCAGCCTAATAGTAAAGCGGATAAAGCCCAGGCTGTTGCGCAAGCTGAGCAAGCAGTTACACAAGCAAAAGAAGCACTCACAGCAAAGCAACAAGCCAAAGCAAAACAGTCGCGAGAGTCACTTGCTGTTGTTGAGCAATTAGTAAATGCTTACAACGCGCGTAACATTGAAGAATTTATTCGCATGTATGATGAAGATGTTGAGTTTTATATTTTCCCGAATGAGCTATTATTTAAAGGTAAAGAAAAACTAATAGCGCGTTATGGCATTATGTTTAAAAAACTTAAGTGTCTGCACTCATCACCAATCAAGCGTATTGTGCATGGTGATATTGTAATAGACCATGAACTGTCAGAAACCTGTTCAACGGATGCGAACGTTATAGATAAACGTTCAGAGCTTATATCAAGTTATCAGATTAAAGATGGTAAAGTGGTTAGGGTTTTATTTTTTAGGTAATTATTAATTATGCAGCTAAGTGACGAGAAAAAAATTCGTGTAATGTATCGAGTAGAGCCAGGTTGTTTAGGCCCTGATGGCGTAGACCACATTGAAGACTTTTGTCGCTTTGCGAACAAGCACATTAAATCGCCTTATTATGCGCAGTTATTATTTTTACCTCGATACGACAAGCAAAAAGATGAGCGCCAATACAGCGTTAAAAACCGCAATTTATCTCAGGTGCAGGCTAAAGCGTACTTAAATCATTTTGAAATTGACATAGAAGACTTTGAAGAGCAGCTAGACGAGCTGCTCTCTAAATCAATAGACTTATACTTCAAACGCTAGGATCAGCAGACCCTAAGCTTCGTTTGAAACAATAGCATTAAAGCTATCGTTATCATGTAGGCTGGCAAAAGCACTTTCGTGAAGTAGCTCGTTTCGTAAGTTAGGCGAGTATTCAAGCGACATTTTTATATCAGCTAGGGCATCTGCATGTTCATGTGTTAAAGCATACGCACAGGCTCTTTGCCAATAAGCGTAACCATAATCACTGTCTATATCAATGGCTTGATTGCAAAGCTCAATGGCTTGCTCAGTTTCATTTAGCTCTAATAATGCATCCGCTTTGTAGGCAATTGCTTCTACATCTTCTGGTTTACGTTTTAAAATCTCATCGAATATTTCAATTTTATTGGCAATATCACTTTCTAGGTTGGCTCGCATCCATAACGAATGAACTTCGTTGGTGATCGATATACGTTCTTGGTTACTGAGTATTTCTTCAGAGCGTACACGCAGTTTCTCTTCTAAAATTTTCAAGCGGTCTTCGTACTCGTCAGTAATAACACTAACTCGAGTATTTACTATATCTTCTACTTTATTTTTTACATCACGTAGTGAATTCCAGCCCACCAATACTAAAATAGAAGCGGTGGCAGTAATAATAAAAAATACATTATTAATGGTATCTGTGGTGTAGGTAAGCGCCCGATCGGCGGTGTCTAACTGTGCATGCGTAACTTGTTTGGTCACGTCTTCACGCAGTTTTTGTTGATCTTGGCGAACCGACTTTAATTCGTCGAGAATATAACGCTCAAGTAATGGCTTATAAATTGGCTCTTTTAGCTGCGCTAATTCACGTTGCTGTTGCTCATCCAAGGTCGCGGTGTTTTTATCAGCAGCTTGCACTGCAGATGAAGCACCTATAAAAACAATAAATAGTAAAAAATAAAAACGCATTGATATGCCTAGTTAAAAAATTAATTAATCGCTTTGTTAACTCTAACATGCGCACATCATTGGTACTAGGGTGAGTATAGGGAAGCTGGCATTAACTTGAGTAGCAGTAATTATAGGCAAAAAAAAACCAGCCCAAGGTGGGCTGGAAAAAACTACATCAACATCTCAGGGAACAATAGGAGATAAGGCCTAGTGTATATGTGCCTACCTGAATTTTTACTTAACTAAATTCAAATAGTTAAAAATAGGGAAGAAATAAAGGTGCATAAATAGTTTATACACCTTTTATAACTATAATTTCATGGCGAAGGGGGGTATTCCACTGTGCACTTAAGATAACCTAAGTCACTTTCAAACCCTTCAGCATACATTACGTGGCTATTTTTAATAACGATCATCTATTTTATAAAAAGTTTTAATATTAAGCACACAACTGACAGCACCATCATATTTATAAATGATTGTAATCGTTTTAAAGCATCGTCTTACTCTAGCGTATCAAAGCCGCTACACGTATATTGAATAAGTAGAGACCGTACACGTCATTAATATAATGGCAAAAAAATAACAGCGCTCCCAATTGGTGAATGCCAAAAGCAGTAAGCATGGGCGTTTTTATTTATATTTAAAAAGGAGCTCAATATGGATAATCATAAAGCGGGTAAATGCCCAGTTATGCATGGCAGTAATACCACAACTGAAAACACCAATACAGATTGGTGGCCAAATTCACTAAATTTAGACATCCTTCATCAGCACGATAGTAAAACTACCCCCTACGATAGCGACTTTAATTACGCCGACGCTTTTAATTCACTCGACTTAGAGGCACTTAAAACCGACCTAAAAAATTTAATGACTCAAAGCCAACCGTGGTGGCCAGCCGATTGGGGGCACTATGGTGGCCTGATGATCCGTATGGCATGGCATGCAGCGGGCTCGTATCGTTTAGCGGATGGCCGAGGCGGTGGCGGTACGGGTAATCAACGTTTTGCTCCACTTAACTCATGGCCTGATAATGCCAACCTCGACAAAGCTCGCCGTTTGCTGTGGCCAATTAAAAAGAAATACGGCAATAAGCTTTCATGGGCTGATCTGATGATTTTAGCCGGTAATATGGCGTATGAATCAATGGGACTTAAAACCTTTGGCTTTGCTGGCGGCCGTGAAGATATTTGGCACCCAGAAAAAGACGTTTACTGGGGCGCAGAAAAAGAATGGCTGGCCCCAAGTGATGAGCGATATACCCAGGTTGATAAACCCGACACCATGGAAAACCCATTAGCAGCAGTACAAATGGGCTTAATTTATGTAAACCCAGAAGGGGTTAATGGCAAGCCCGATCCACTTAAAACCGCAGATCAAGTTCGCGAAACCTTTGCCCGCATGGCCATGAACGACGAAGAAACCGCAGCACTCACCGTTGGTGGCCACACTGTAGGTAAAACTCACGGTAATGGTAAAGAAGAAAACTTAGGCCCTGAGCCAGAAGCCGCCGACGTACACGAGCAAGGCCTTGGTTGGAATAACTATAAAACGCGTGGCATTGGCCGCGATACCATGACCTCAGGTATTGAGGGCGCATGGACAACTTACCCAACTAAATGGGATAACGGTTATTGTAAATTGTTGCTCAATTATGAATGGGAGTTAACCAAAAGTCCTGCCGGTGCTCATCAGTGGGAGCCGGTTAATATTAAAGAAGAAGATAAACCCGTTGATGTGGAAGACTCATCAATTCGTTTAAACCCAATAATGACCGATGCCGACATGGCAATGAAGCTCGACCCCGCATATCGTAAAATTATTGAGCGTTTTAATGACGATTTTGAGTACTTTACTGACGTATTTGCTCGCGCATGGTTTAAGTTAACCCACCGTGATTTAGGGCCAAAATCGCGCTATTTAGGTGCCGATGTACCAAGCGAAGATTTAATTTGGCAAGATCCAATTCCAACGGTTGATTACACCCTAAGCGACGCTGAAATAACCGACTTAAAAGCGAAGCTACTTAATTGTGGATTAAGTGAAACCGACTTAATTAATACCGCATGGGACAGCGCACGTACTTACAGAGGGTCAGATCACCGTGGTGGTGCTAATGGCGCTCGTATTCGCCTTGCTCCGCAAAATAACTGGCAAGGTAACGAGCCTGCGTGTTTAGCCAAGGTACTTAGCGCACTTGAAACACTGCAAGCGAGTTTAACTAAGCCTGTTAGTATGGCTGATTTAATTGTACTTGGCGGCACCGCTGCAGTAGAGCAAGCTGCTAAAAAGGCCGGAGTTGATGTAACCGTACCATTTGCCCCAGGGCGTGGCGATGCAACTGATGATATGACCGACGCAGAGTCATTTGAGCCATTAGAGCCAATTCATGATGGTTTTAGAAACTGGTTGAAAAAAGACTACGCTGTATCCGCCGAGGAGCTATTACTGGAGCGCAGCCAATTAATGAGCTTAACCGCGCCAGAAATGAGCGTGTTACTAGCTGGTATGCGCGTACTGGGCACTAACTATGGCAATAGTGAGCATGGCGTATTTACAGAAAACGTAGGCGTACTGAGTAACGACTTCTTTGTTAATTTAACTGACATGAACAACCGCTGGGAACCTGCAAGCAAAGGCGAGTACAACATAGTTGATCGCGCAAGCGGTAAAACCAAGTACACGGCTACGCGGGTTGATTTAGTGTTTGGTTCAAACTCAATTTTACGTGCATTGGCAGAGTTTTATGCTCAAGACGATAACAAAACCCGTTTTGTACACGACTTTATAAATGCATGGGTAAAAGTAATGAACGCCGATAGGTTTGATATTAAATAAACCTGAGTAATATTTAAAAGGAGCAGCAATGCTCCTTTTTTTTATTATTTGAAAGTTACGAGCTGCGGGCAACGGGCTGCGAGGCGCGAGCTAGTGCTAAAATCTGAAACCTTTATCCTTTAACCTACTCTTTCAGCGCAGCGCCTCATAGCCCTCTTTGTGCATAATTCACTAAAAGCTATTTGAACACAGAGAAGCGAATGAGAGTAAATGAGAAGACAACGGACTTCGAGCTGCGAGTCGCGGGTAAAATGCAGCGCCTCATAACCTTCAGTGGTAAATAAATCACTTAAAAGTTATTTGCACAAAGAGCAAAGAATGAGAGCAAATGAGCAAAAAAACACAGCCTTTCTTTGCTTTTTTATAAATAAACTACCAAGCACAATTCTGCCGAACCCCGAACCCCGAAATACAGGCACAAAAAAACGGCGCTTAAATAAGCACCGCTTTTAAAATAGTTTAGGCTATTTCTTTAACCTTTAACCTTTAACCTTTAACCTAGCTCTTAAGCTACTTTATTTTCTTCGCAGCTTGCCAGGTATTCGTCAAACGTACCTTGAAAGTCAATCACTTGCTTGTCTTTAATATCAACAATACGCGTTGCTAGTGACGATACAAACTCACGGTCATGGCTTACAAAAATAAGCGTGCCTTTAAAGTCTTTTAGGGCATTGTTAAGCGCTTCAATGGCTTCCATATCCATGTGGTTTGTTGGTTCATCCATTATTAGTACGTTAACGTCTTGCATCATTAACTTACCGAATAACAAACGGTTTTTCTCACCACCTGAACAGTTACGGGCTTTTTTATTTGAATCGTCTGCGGTAAATAATAAACGCCCTAACATGCCACGAACCATTAAATCGTTGTGTTTAGCAGTGCGCCACTGCGACATCCAATCAAATAAAGTTAAGTCGTTATCAAAGTCTTTGCTGCTGTCTTGTGGGCAGTAACCAAAGGTCGCGTTTTCTGACCATTTAACTTCACCGTGTAAACTTTCAAGCTCGTTAACTAAACAACGTAAAAAGGTGGTTTTACCCACACCGTTTTCGCCAATTACCGCAAGCTTTGCACCCGCTTCTAGCAATAAGTCGCCGCCGGTAAATAACGTTTCACCGTCAAACCCATGGCCAAGCTTGGTTAGCTCAAGCGCTTGGCGATACATTTTTTTGCCTTCGTCAAAGCTCAGTGACGGGCTCATACGGCTTGATGCTTTAACTTCATCAAGCTTAATTTTGTCCATTTTTTTAGCACGCGAGCTGGCTTGTTTTGCTTTAGAGGCATTAGCACCAAAACGGTTAACAAAGTCTTGCAGCTCGTCTATTTCAGCGCTTTTTTTCGCGTTTTCAGCTAATAACTGTTCGCGTTGTAAGCCTGAGGCTTCAAGGTACTTTTCGTAGTTACCTGGGTAAATACGCAGCTCGCCGTAATCAATATCGGCCATGTGCGTACATACCGAGTTTAAAAAGTGACGGTCATGGGAAATAATTATCATGGTACATTTACGTTGGTTAAGCTCATTCGCAAGCCACGTAATAGTATGAATATCCAAGTTATTGGTTGGCTCATCAAGTAGCAAAATATCAGGATTAGCAAATAGCGCCTGTGCTAAAAGCACACGCAATTTCCAACCAGGGGCTACGTTTGCCATTAAACCATAATGAAATTCTTTATCGATACCCGCATCAAGTAGTATTTCTTCTGCGCGGCTTTCTGCGGTGTAACCGTCCATTTCAGCAAAAACGCTTTCAAGCTCGGCCACTTTCATGCCGTCTTCTTCGCTCATTTCAGGCAACGAATAAATACGGTCGCGCTCTTGTTTTACTTTCCAAAGCTCAACGTCGCCCATAATTACCGCATCAACTACGCTGTATTGTTCAAACGCAAACTGATCTTGGCTTAGGTTACCTAATTTTAGCCCCGGCGTAATAGACACATTACCTGCACTAGGCGTAAGCGCACCGCTTAAAATTTTCATAAATGTCGACTTGCCGCAGCCGTTAGCGCCAATTAAACCGTAACGGTTACCGTTACCAAATTTAGCTGAAATGTTTTCAAACAACGGCTCTGCGCCAAACTGCATCGTAATATTTGCGGTGGAGATCAAAAAAAGTAATCCTAGAAAATTAATGGCAGGGTTAAGCTGCAGCAAGGTGCCGCATAAATAAACAAGCGATAGAGTAAATAATAGGCCGCGAATTATACAGATCCACGCCCAAAGATGAAAGGTAAAAGAATAAAGCTTAAAAGCTATAACAGCTGATAAATAGCGTGTATGTTGCTTTTATTTTGTTTAATTAACTCATTTATAGTTTGTAACTCGGCTTGGTTAATAGACTTTTTACTCAACATTAAATGAATAGAACTCTTATTAATAGCCGCCATACTAGTAACAAGCTCAATGCTTGGGTGTTGGTTTAAAAAATATTGTGCTGCTACTTCGTCTTCTATTGCGTAATCCACTCTGTTTTTACTAAGCATTGCAAAGCGTTTATCGGCTGTGGGCATCATAATAACGTGAGCAGGATGATTTTGTTTAAACTGCGCAAATGCAGCGCCATAATAACTACCGCGACCAGTAGCGAGAGTTAAATCTCTATAAAAAATATCGCTTAGGTTATTTATATCAGGAGAGTCGCTATATTTATAAAGGCGCATTATTTCATCGCGATAAGTATCGCTAAAATAGGCATAACTTTGTCTATCAGGGGTTATGCTGGCTGCAAAAACAATATCAATACGGCCTTCTTTTAACTCTTCAAAAGCACGAGCAGAGGTAGGCAGCAACATAAACTTTAAACAAAAAGGTGAGCCGTTAAAAATCGTATTTACCACATCAATTTCAACGCCTGTTAAATTGTTATTAACTGCCACCACATAAGGCGGCCAGTTGCGTTCATTAGTACCCACTTTAAGTGTTTTGGCACAGGCAAATACCTTAAAACTACCAATTATTAGTAATACAACAAAAGCGAGTCTTAGCATTTTATTACTCTAAAGAATGACTACAACTAAGTATACACTAGCTGGCAGATTTATCCCGCTTGTAATAAATAAAGAGCGCGCAGTGCAGGTAGCCCAGTAAAAACAAATGCTGGGGGCTCAAGGGGTTGCAACTAAGCCTAACGACGCTCGATAAGCCTTTAATTGTTTGTTACGGCCAATTTCATCGGTTAACTTATTCCAGCCGGTTTCAATGTTTTCAACCGTTTGGTCTACGGTTTGGTTATGCCTTAAGTATTTAGCTACTTCCGTGTCGAGTATGTCTCTAAAGTAACGGTTGTTTTCAAAAATTCTTAAATCCAGAATAATATTGGCATTATTTACCGTTTTAGAAATAGAGCCTAAATAAAAGCGAAGGGTATTTTCACTCATGCCTTGTTTAAGCCAGTTTTGCTGATTAACTAATTGAGAGGTACGATACGGGTTCATGCCCGTGGCCCCTATGGTTACATCTTCATTAGATTGCAAAGGCTGAGTAACATACGACAAGTACTCATAAGCGAGCTTTTTTTTGCCAGCAGTGCTGGCGCGGTTTATTGAGCCTACCCAACCACCAAATGCAGCATAAGGCGCATAGTTAATATCGCCCATGGCAAATGGACAAAGGGTAGAGTTACATCGTTCAAGCTGGTTTGTTTTACGATTTAATACCTCGGTTGACCCCGGTAATATACTTACCCCCGTTTTGTTTTTTACTTTAGATTCGGGTAGTACGGTCATGGTGCCAATATCGCCCCATTCAATAGCTAAAGCGCAGCGCCCATTAATAAACGCATACCTTACATCGTTAGTGTCAAAGTTAAGTTCATCGGCAGAGCCAAATTCGGTGGTTTGTTTATAAATTTGTAAGGCTTTTTTAAATGCCGCGTTATTCACTAACGGCGCCATGGTTTTGGTGTTAAAAAATATCCCCTGCGACGTGCCTTTACTTTGCAAAAAACTACCCGCAATAGACAACAGCGACCAATACGACTGTTCATTGGCTTTTTTAGAAATGCACGAGCCAAAATCACCTTCGCCATCCCCATTCATATCAACCCCATGTAATTGCTTAGCAATAGCAAGGTAATCATCCCAGGTTCTGGGTGGGGTAAGGCCATACTTTTTAAGTACATCGAGGCGGTAATACAGTAAGTGTATATCGCCATCGAGGGGGATAGAGTAAATTTGACCATTATATTTAGAGCTAAAATCTCTAAAAAATCGGGATACATCATTCCATTGAATTAGAGGGTCGGCACTTACGTAGGTGTCTAGGTGCTCTAGGTAATTGTTTTGTGCAAAATCAACCATCCACTGCGATGCATAAGCAATAATATCGTACTGGCTGGTTGGCGAGCTTAAATCTTTACTTATTTCATTATATAACTGACCAAAAGGCACCTTGGTTACATTAACTTTAATACCGGTTTGCTGTTCAAACTCTAAGCCCCTTTGTATAAGTGGCTTGCTAATAATAGTGCCTAAATCAACCGTAATTAAATTAAGTTGGGTGTTTGCGTGAAGCAGTGTACTGGGTTGGCTTTCTATTTTAGAGAGAGGCAGGTTATTTTGTGCAACGCATTGAAAAACAAAAATTAAGCTTATAACTAAAGCAAATACAACTCTCATAAAAAACTCAACCACAGCAATATGTAATTACTACTCTAGTCTATATTTTGTGGAAAGGGAAAAGGCAGGTAGTTGTAAGCAATAAAAAGCGCTTCTAGCTCACCACTGGCAAGTAACTTAGCAAAACCAGCATCAAAAATTTGTGCTAACTCGCGGCCTTTAGCGTTATCGGTAAAGGCAATGTATTGCTTTATTGGAACTATGTTTTCAATTTGGTACTGCTGTGGGTCAAAGTTTATTGTTGATAACTCAGCGGCATTAGCAATCAAGGTTTGCTGCAGCGCTTTACGGCTATCTAAAAAGAAATCAAGCCTATCAAGCTTGAGCATTTTAACGCCCTCAATCCGCTGAGTAACCTGTTGCAAATCAATCGACACATACAAATAATTATTGTAGTTAGATCCCCTTAATGTACCTACCGAGCGGTTTTGTAACGAATACTCACCTTGCCAATTTTTAAATCGGCCTTTTTTAAACATCGCCGACACAAAAGTAATATCGTAATGCCAAACCGGAAAGTACAACCCCTCCACCTCATTTTGCCTTGCACTTAACATAGCATCGGCATTGCCGTTAGCCGTCCACCAATAAGCACGCGACTGAGGCACAATCATAATATTGAGTTCAATCGACTGCGCAGCAAAAATTTTAGTTAGCATATCAACGTAAAGGCCAGAGCCGTCTTTTTCTACCAGCCCGTCAATGGTGTCGGTAGCCAGTACAATTTTTTTAATATCGCTCGACGCCCAACCACTACTAGGCACGCCTAAACAAAGCGCTAAAAGTACAGCTAAAAACCACCTAACCCTAACATTCATTGTAAGTAACACCTCGGTACTTAAACACAGCCACACTAGCCAATACATTTTTTATACTAGTAAGCGCTGAAGAGCGATCTTATGAGTAAACATAGCACACCTCGCTGACCAATAAATGAACGGTGCAATACGTGTTCATACTATTACACTGCAGGGTAAATAACAGCCATGTTTTTAGTGTGGATTAAGGTAAGTGTTTAATTATTGCTACTCATTCAAATAGCGCCGAAGCGTTTATATAACTTTAATACTTTCAAAGATGTAGAGTTAATAGGTAAAAGTGTAAATAACATTGGTTTATAGCCGTTAAACAGTGCTTTTTTGTAATAAAAACATACTACTTAGGGCGTATATATTGTTGTAGCTCTATATTTTTAAATGTTGATACTGTAGATTAGTTATAAATGAATGCCAGATTAATAAATAAACCAAGGAGCGGTGAATTTAGTGCTCACTAAAACACTCAATTACTACAATCAACATGCACAAACTTTTAGCGACTCAACGCTTAATGTTGATATGTCGGCGCTTTACGCTGAGTTTTTACCGCTTATCCCTAAACATGGCCATATTTTAGATGCTGGCTGTGGCAGTGCCCGCGATGCTATGTATTTTAAACAGCAAGGTTTTACTGTTAGCGCGTTTGATGCAAGCGAAAATATTGCAAAGTTAGCCAGTAATTACTTACAACAAACTGTAGAGGTAAAAGCCTTTCAGCAGCTTAATTGTACAAATATGTACGACGGCATTTGGTGCTGCGCCAGTTTATTGCATGTGCCAAAAGTAGAGTTACCGCAGGTGTTTTTAAAGCTGCAAAATGCCCTAAAACCAAACGGTGTTTTGTATGTGTCGTTTAAGTACGGTACGCAAGAACGCGTGCATAATGGCCGTGAATTTACTGACTTAAATGAAGATGGCCTAACCGCGCTAATTACCCACCACACCGAGCTTAAAATACTAAAACAGTGGCAAAGTGTTGATCAGCGCCCAGAGCGCGAGAGTGAAGTGTGGCTCAATGCGCTAATTAAAGCAGTGCCCATTTTATGATTGGCGCAATGCAACAGCAACTCGACTTTATCGCCTATATTCAGCGCATGCTGGTTGAGGGCGAATTCACCGCAACGTATAAATATGCACTATTACATGCTATTGCTGATATTTGCGTAGAACAGCAAAATGAAGATCAGAGTGCTCCAATGGAAATAAAAATCGACACGTTAGTCGATAAATTTATTCAACTTTATTGGAACCACTCAATGCCTTACGCTGCGCACTCTACCGATATTATTACTAATACTGAAGACATGCTGTTAAAGCAAAATAGCCAAGGACAGGCAAAGTTCATCACCGAAATTTACAAACTACAAAATGCAGGTGTGAAAAGTTACAACGCATTCAAAAACTACCAACAATATAACCAAGTAATTAGTTCTCTTAGGCGAACATTTATCGATGGCCCTCTTTGGCGCTTACAGTTACTTTCGGGTAAAGAAGAATGTTTTTTATATCCCCATATACTTTTAGGTAAAGGCAGAGAGCCCAAGCGAATTGTTTTAAATGCTGGTATAGCTCAGTGTTTTAGGCGTTTTTACGATTTGGTTGTGCATCTTAGTGTTACTGAATGGATAGAAAAAGTACAAACTATAAAAGCGAATCAAACACTATTAGGATCGCAAAGCCAGCTACAAGAGTTCTTGTTTGGCAGTAATAGAGCTGCGTTAAAAGTGGTAACTCCACTATTGATAGATATTCAAAACGGGCTTTGCTTTTACTGCCAAAAGCCAATGAATCTAAAAAATGAAAAAGAAACTAAAAAAACGCCAGAGATCGATCACTTTATTCCTTTTAAGCGCTATCCAAACGACTTAGCACATAACTTTGTTGCTGCGCATGCTGATTGTAATAACAATAAGAGAGACCACCTCGCAGCTTTTGCTCACCGCGACCGC
Source organism: Pseudoalteromonas sp. S1612 (assembly GCF_005887175.1). Lineage (GTDB taxonomy): Bacteria > Pseudomonadota > Gammaproteobacteria > Enterobacterales > Alteromonadaceae > Pseudoalteromonas > Pseudoalteromonas undina. The sequence continues at coordinate 109,979 of NZ_PNDH01000026.1, forward strand.
TGGCTAGAACAAAACCTTGATATTCATAAAGCCGAAATAACTAATAAACTGCAACCTTACTTTTACTGCGATGCAGATAAATCGCTTGCAGTAAGTAACTGGGCGTATCAGGTTGCCGAATCAAGCAGTGCTAAATTATGGCTTGGCAAAAACAGTTTCGAACAAGCAAAACCAACTGCTGAGTTGTTTATGTTCCCAAATGCATCACAACCTGAGTTAAATCAAGTTGCTAAGCCCGAAGTTAGCTTAAAATCAATAGATAATGCATTAAAGCTGCCGTACTTCCCCAATATAAAAATAGCCTGTGGGCATTTTAAAACAGGGGATGAAAGCGATATGGAATTAATGGATGCACCACTTGGCGCGGGCAAGCTCGACCCACAAGTGCATTTTTTAGCGCACGCATCGGGTAACTCAATGAATGGCGGTAAACACCCAATACTTGATGGTGATTTATTGTTACTTGAGCTTATAACGTCCGATAAAGCCGGATCGCTACGCGGCCAAATAGTGGCGATAGAGCAGGATGATATAGGCGGGGAAGGGCAGTATTTACTGCGCAAAGTTAATAAATTATCTAATGGGCAATATGAGCTAATTGCTCAAAATCCAGATTATGAAGTAATGATTGCAGATGAAAGTATGCGAACCTTTGCGCGGTTTAAACAAGTGGTTTCAGGTTAGTTTGTAGTCGCGCTTTAACTTACAGGCGCAGAGCTTGATCTCGCGAAAAGCGCAGCTTTTAAAATAGGTTTTTTACGTGAGAGTTTAAAGGATTTAATAACCTCTATTCGAGGTTTTTGCCAGGTTGCTGGCGGCAACCAAAGGGTGCATACCGCTGTCCATCCTTTGGAATCCCAAGGCGCAGACCGTATCTTCAACCTACATTATTTATTGTGCTCATGATGAAATCGCAGGAAGCTAGAGGCTAGTTATCTATGAATTTAAGCGGGTTTAAGCTGGGAAAAGGTTATTTACTAGATAGTTAATGACTTACGGCGTGTAATTATTGAACTATTGAACTATTGAACTATTGAACTATTGAACTATTGAGTATTTTATAAAGTATAAAATTAGAGGGACTGTTGTGGTAAATAACGTAAAAAGATTTTTCAAAAAAAATATTACTTTAGATTTAACAAAGCCGTTAAGTAGCGGTGCTATTCATGTTGATAGTTTTTTACAAACCCAAGCCAAAATTAAGTTAGATGAGTTACTAAAGTCATTTTCAAATCAGAAGGTCGTAGGAGAGGATAGTTCAATATTTGACTCTCCTCGATATAATAATACGATTTTTGTAAGTGGTCAGCGAGGGGCTGGTAAAACTACATTTCTAAAAACTTACTTATCAGAACTAAATATAGAAAGCCAGAATGGGGGAGATATTTACCCTGTTACTTTGATTGATCCAACATTAGTACATACAAATCAACCAATCTTAGTTGAAATAATTACCTGCTTAAAACGAACATTTGAGAAAGAAATAAATGGGTGTCAAAAATCAGAAAAATATCATGAATTTAGAGCTCAGTTAGGTGAACTGTCAGAAGGGTTGAAACTTCTCAAGATAAAAAAAGAAGACGTAGACCAGGATGCTTCTTGGTTTTTAAATAAAGCGATCAAGAATGCAGATAGTGGCCATAGTTTAGAGCGTAATTTAAATAAATTAATTGATATTTTACTTGAAAGTATAAATAAAAAATTATTGGTTATTGCTATTGATGATGTTGATAATGATACGACGAAAGCACATGATGTGCTGGAAACAATAAGGAAGTATTTAACTCACCCCAACATTGTAATTGTAGTTTCAGGTGACTTAAAAATTTATAGTCACATAGTTAAAATAAAAAAATTAGAAGAACTAAGTTCTCAATTATTAAAAATCGACAATAAGACTAGTGATTTAGTGGAGCACCTTGAACAACAATATCTTGTTAAAGTATTTCCAGCTGAGCAACGAATTCACTTAAAAACACTACAAGGTATTATTTCTGAAGATGATAGTATATCAATAGTTTTGAAAACTACGCATTCGGGTAATAGTACTGAGATTACAAATGCACTGGATACTTTATTAGTTAATAATTTCAATATTGATAAATCATTTATCAATACCTATAGATCTTTTATATTTGAGCAGCCAATAAGAACTATTTTACAATTGTTTAAAAATGTTGATTACAAAAACTATAGTTCTGACAACGCTACTGATTTTTCTGAGTTTATACGTAGTAGCTATATAGGTTTTCTTCAGAAAGAAGGAATTAATAGTGACAAATTATTGAGTACTTTATTGCATCAAAATGATATAGGCTTAGCTGATTTCAATATAAATTCACGATATGGTGAATTAGAAACTGGATATTATTCACGTACCGATGGAGAACAGGATTCATACAATTCTTCTCAGATTTTTTTGGCGTCGGTCAAATCAAATTTTTTAAACTCCAGTGATAATCATATCGGAGCAGCAATACAATTGATGCTATCAACTGCTGCCACGTCGAATATTTATTTAAACTATGTAGAAGAAAAAATAAAAGAAAAAGCAAATAAGCAAGATTATATAGATTTTATAGGTATAAATAGATATAGCCCGACAACTAGCTTAGTTCCACATTTCAGCCCATTTATATTAGATTTTAAAGGTGCAAATAGACCGGTTGTTATGGGAGGAGTTGCTCGTTTACCACGCTCATCAAAGCCAGGTGATAATTTTATACAATGTTTAAAAAACCATTTTAATTTAGAGGATATAGATAGTAACTTTAGAATAAAAACGTTAAATGATTTAATAAAAAAACAAGATGAAAAAAATACGAGTTTCGTTGAATTTCTAAGCGCTAAATCAATAACGATGTCTTCGCATTCTAGTTTGACAAAAAATGAGGGAAGAGATTATTTATCAAGTTACTTGCTTCTATCGGTTATTGGGGAATTACTTAGTGCTGGTGATAATGAAATTAATTTAGATATCTTAATTTCAAAATTTGGGTCGATACAAACATTTAGCAGTCCATCATTTGTTAATATAGAGGCTCAAGGAAGTGGTGAAACTTTAGATATGGGGGTGGAAGAGCAAAATGTTGATATAACTGGAGAGGATATTGTCAATAATAATAGACTAAATGAGCTTTTAGTTAACTGGGTTGGGAAAAATAAATCCAAAGAAAATAAAGTATCATTTTTACTAGTTGGTAAAGTCTGGTCTAGGATACATTACACTTTAAATAGCATCTCTGAAATAGCTAATACAAGGAAGGTGGTAGATTCTGAAGGAAATACAAGATATATTTTTCTAGGTGAGTTAATGACTCGATGGGTTACAGGAATAATCAACTCATCACTTATAGAGGAAGCACGCTATAAACCTAAATTTGATGGATTATTAGTTAGCTCTTTAAGTAAAGCAAAAAATGTCGCTTCAGCTTCAAACGTATTTATCCAAAATCTAAATATTGTATTTAGTCACTACGAAAATAATATCGTAAAGGTAAAAGAAGAACTACCGTTTACGACTTGTTTGCTTTTGTGCCCACTACTCTGGCCTTTCTTTTTATCTGAAATAACAAAAGTAGAAATAAGGAGTACTTTAGAAGAAATAATAAAAAATGATTTTGATAAGATAGATTTTTTAGATGAATTGTTTTTAGAAAGACATAAAGGTTTAGAATTCGTTTCTAGGTTACCAATAATTGGTTGGAATAAGTGAATATGGCTTATATTAATCAATATTTATTATCTGACCCTCGTTTGTATAAAGATATCGTCTCTCAATTATCCTGTTTGCTAAATTCAACAGAAAGTATGATTGATAGCGAAAGAATCAAGCACATAACATATGCAAATTGGCAACAAAGATACTACTATTGGCCAGATCAAGTGTTTCATGGGCATTGGAAAAACTTTGAGCAGCGAAAAAAATCAGATGGCTTCTGGAGTTTAGCACTATTGGGGCAAGCTGCTCGTTTCCATTTCGATAATGATATTCGAAGACTTGCTATTCAATCAGTTAAGTTTGATTCTTGGCAGGCATGGATTTCAAAACAATCTGGTTTACCTGTAATTGCCTATCAATTGAATCAAATGCTGGACAAGTCACTTTTTAATAGTGATGTCGAATTAGATAGTATTTTAAAAAATTTAATTGGTTTCAGAGCTATTGTTTCACCTCATCATCCTTTAATTGAAAGTTACATTGACAACAATGGTTTACATGAAACACATCTACATCTCAACGGTACGACATTAATTGAGCAACTATGGAATCATGCCTTACAACATCCAGATCTAATTTTAGAAAACTTAGTTAAAGAAAATAATAATAGGGTGCAACTATTATACTCGAGTAACCCATATCTAAGCGAACCGTTAGAATATTATAAACTTTTGAAGCTAGCTCGCCAATTGAGGGAGTTTCTTCTGTCATGGTTATATCAAGATGAAAAGGCTGTAATATTAGCTAGAGAAATTTTATATAAAAATATTCTTAGTGGGGAAGAACCATCTTATTTTCCTAATGAAGAGGCCTACTGCAGTAAAATAGGTCATTGGAGTCATATTAGTGAGCTTCATTGGCAGGTTAAGTTACAGAATGAACTTAAATCTCGCGTAGGTAATAACAGTATTTATGATAGCTGTTATTTATTATATGTATTAAGTATGAATTGCTATCAAAAATTATTAGTGCAAGGTAGTGATCAATATGGTTTTGACCAGTTCCAAAAGTTTGCCGACGATGGAGTGCGTGAAGAAGTAGAAGCAGAGTATAAATCTCGTTTTTTTCAATTGCATGGCCCAAATGTTATGGGGAAACCTGATCTAACAACTTTAGAAGCTAGGTTTGCCCCTAAAAAAACATTAGGCAAAAATGAAAAATTAATGAAAAGTATCTTAAGCGGTTTTTTGGCTTATGCTAAAGGTGAATGCAAACTCACTCAATCCGCTGACTTAGACGATCTATCTAAAGACATCCTAACAATTAACAGACCTAAATTGAGACTTGTGGCACATTTTATAAAACGTAAATGGGTCTCAACAGATGGGGGATATTTTTATCAAAATTTAAGAGAAAGTTTGTTGGTTTATGGTGCTGTATTAATAGAACTATTGGAGCAAAGTCCTAATTTGAAGAAAATTATTACAGGAATTGATGCTGCAGCAAATGAACTTGATGCTCCTCCAGAGGTTTTTAGTTCTTTTTATAGATATTGTAAGAAGAATGGTTTTAAAAATTTCACCTATCATGTGGGTGAGGATTTCGACCACCTAGTTACGGGAATTCGGGCTGTTTTTGATGCTGTCAACTTTTTGGATTTAAAAAATGGCGATAGAGTAGGCCATGCTACTGCTATCGGTATAGATCCTAAACTATGGTTAAACTCTATGCCTGAAAAAATTTTTATAAAGCGAATTGATTGGCTAGATAATCTACTCTTTATCAGGAAAATAGCGCTGAGTAATGTAGAAATAGATTTTTCCATTTTAAAGCTAGAAGAAGAAATTTTAAAAATTTTAGAATACTTAGGGTTGGAGAAAAATATAAATATAGCTCAAAGAGTCTTTGATATGCGAGGGCTTGATCCTTTTGTTGTGAAAAGCTTTTTATTTGATGAAACTAGCTCGCTAGTTGGATGGCTTAGTTCAGAGCTTGATATGGTAAGTAAGTATTCATATGAAAGTTTAGCTTTTTTACACCAGAGGTGGTTCAACGAAGATTGTTTAAAATCAGCAGAAGAGCTAATAGAAATTAATATGGCTGATACATCTTCTAAATTGATTATTCAATTACAACAAAGTGTACAGCGTCTTATCTCAGAGAAACATATAGTGATTGAGAGCCTACCTACTAGTAATGTAAGAATTAGCCATTATAAAACTGTTTACGAACATCATTTATTCAGATGGCTTAGGGTACCTGAAAGAAGAGTTGAAGGTGATAGTGATATGCTAATAGCTTTAGGTTCAGATGATCCTGGGATTTTCGTAACAGATATGCGAAATGAAATTTACCACATATTTAGTACGCTAAGACATCAATTTAATCTTGATTCGCATACTGCATTGTCATACATAAAAACATTAAATGAAAATGGTCGCATATATCATTTTAATTATGATAGTGATGTAATACGAGATAGAAAAGAAGGCTATGGCATTATAGATTTACCATGATTCATCTTGTCGATTAATCAAATGACTTAATCACCCAACCGCCAATTTTCCTGCCTCATGCCACATTTCACTTGGCATGGGGTTGGTTAACTCCCACGTTATATTCATCGGCTGGCTGCTGTTGTGGCTTTGGTATTTAACCTCGCCGTAGTTTACAAAGCCCATAGTTCGGCCGTTTTCGTCTTTGCCTTGTTCGCGCACAAATAACAGGATGGTTTTGCCTGTGTTTTGGTGCTGAATATAACTTAGGCCGCGGCCGTGTTCTGGGCGGGCGCTATTTTGCGTTTGCCAATGAAACAGAGTGGGGCTAATTGCGTAATCGTGGTACAGCGTTGTGGGCGAGTAGGTTTTTTCGCACTTGTTGAGTGTTACAAATAACAGTTCTAGGTTTTGGTTTTTAAATTCTAAAACACCTTCGCGAGCGGTCGATTTTTTATCAAACGTGTGAGCGCCAAATGCTGCGAGTATTTGTTGGCGTGTGTAGCGGCTGTGTAATTTTATTGCGTAGTTTGGTAAGCAAGTTAAATCGCTTTCTTGCTGGTGAATGCGGTTTATTAACAGCGCAATCACTTGCGCAAGTTCCTGTTGTAGTTCTTTGTGTTTAAGTGCCTGTAAGCTATGTTTAAGGGTTTTAAACCCTAAACTCGTGCCTGTGGCATCCCAAAAATTGTAATGCGCCATAAGCGCGTACTGTTGGTTTTGTGGTGTTGGGGTAAAGCTAAAGTCGTTATTACATAAATCACGTAAAAAGCATAAGTAGCTGAGCGAGTCGCAGCCGATTAATTGGGTGTTGATAGCGCGGTAATACGCGGCATAAATATCAGTTTGCTCGGCAGGGATTTCATCCCCTTTTAACCAGTGCCAGCCGCCGATCCTACCGTCTTTTGGTTTGTATATATCTTCAAGCGTGACTTGCGGGTTTATATGTAAAAAGTTACTTAGCGTAAGGGCGTCATTGGTATGTTGCGAATAGCTATATATCAGCTGCTGTAAACGGCGTTTAGTGTTTATAGCTTGCTGAATATTTTTTAGTATTGTTTGTTGTGTGCGTTTTTGCAGCTCAATACGGCAACCAAGCGGTAAATGCGGGAAGTTGTTTTCGATCTCGGTTTTAATTGGCTGATTACTTTTACCAATCAATGCGCGGAACTTACTGGCAAAGTCGTATTCTGGGCGGGCATTACCTACAAAGTCGAGTACGGTACAGCATTGCTTTTGACTGTTGTCGGGCAGGCGCAGGCCACGGCCGAGTTGCTGTAAAAACAGCGTCAGGCTTTCTGTAGGGCGTAAAAATAACAGAGTATCGACCTCTGGAATATCGACCCCTTCGTTAAAAATATCAACCACGCAAAGTATTTGTATTTCGCCTTGACGCAGCGCTTGTTGTTTGGCCGCGCGTTCATTGGTGTTTTTACTGGTCAGCACATCAGCGTTTATGCCCGCTAAGTTAAACTTAGACGCCATAAACTCTGCGTGTTTTTGGCTTACGCAAAATGCCAACGATTTAATGTTGTGAACATTAGTCACTATATCAGCAAGGCTGGATATAATTTTGTTTGCGCGGCTGTTCTCCCCTGTATAAAGGTTACTTAACTCGCTTATATCGTAACGGCCGCCTCGCCATGTTATTTGACTTAGGTCGGTATCGTCATCTAATCCAAAGTATTGAAAGGGGCATAAATGGCGCTGGTTTATTGCCTCTGGCAAGCGAATTTCAGCGGCTATTACCCCACAAAAATCATCGAGTATATTTACGCCATCTTGTCGCTCTGGCGTGGCGGTTAAGCCAAGTAATACAGTGGGCGTAAAGTGATTTAAAATAGCGCGATAACTGGCGGCGCTTACGTGATGTACTTCGTCTATTACTATGAAGTCGTAGTAATCATGCGTTAAATTAAGCGATTCAATTTGGCTGTTTAATGTTTGTATTGACGCAAATAATTGGTTGTAACGCTGTGGCTTATAATTACCCACCCACAGCTCACCAAAGTCGTTATTTTTAAGCACGCCACGATAAGCACTTTGCGCTTGTTTAAGTATTTCTTCACGGTGGGCTACAAACAAAAAGTGGGCGTTTGGGCTTTGGTCGTAAACGGTTTTAAAGTCGAACGCCGATATGATTGTTTTACCTGTGCCGGTTGCGGCAACCACTAGGTTTTTAAAACGATTATGTACGTTACGCTCAACGCTTAGTTTTTCTAAAATAGCGAGTTGGTGGGTTTTTGGCGTGATATCAAAATAAAACTGACTGCTTGCTTGGCCAACACCGCGTTGCTCATTAAGTGAATTTATAAGCTTTTCTTTGCATTCAGCTTTGCCAGTAAACAGCTCGAAATCTGGCGATTGCCAATAGGTTTCAAAAGTACTTTTGGTTTTAGCTATAATGTGCGGTATTTCTTGCGCGGTAATTTTTAAGTTCCACTCAAGACCGCTTGTAAGCGCTGAATGCGACAAATTAGACGAGCCAATATAACCGGTATGAAAACCCGTATTACGCATAAACAAGTATGACTTTGCGTGTAAGCGCTCTTGCTTGTTGTTGTAACTAAGTTTTACCTCAGTGTTTGGTAGGTTTGCTAAAAACTCCACCGCTTTAGCATCCGTTGCGCCCATGTACGAGGTGGTAATAACTTTGAGTTTATTGCCGCTTTTGGTAAAGGCTTCAAGCTCATTTTTAAATATGCGCAGCCCCGTCCATTTTATAAATGAAACAAGCCAGTAAATAGTGTCGGATGATTTAATCTCGCGCTTTAGCTCGGTTTCGAGCGATATACCTGCATTAGCGCCGCTAAATAACTCGCTTTGGGTAAGCCCTGTTAGCGGAAAAATATCGTGAGAGTAATCTTTAAGATTTGCAGCAATAGGGTTTTGAGTATTAAACAGTGCAGTAAGAATACGGCCTTGGCTGTCGATAAGGTTTTCGTTGATTAGCTCGTCATCGCGAATATGATCTTTAAGCCAAAGCACTAGGCTGTTTGCGAGATTAATTTGCTCTTGCAAACGCTCGCTTGAATTAGGGATTGCATCAATGGCATGTTCAACAAGTTTACCTAAAAAGCGCGAAAGCCACGTAGCCGCCTCAGCCGATTCTAGCTGGCGTTCGCCCACATAAAATTGGTCACGATTTAAATTTTGTTCAATTACTCGTGTAATTAACTGCTCGTAAATACCAATTTGCTGCATTAAATCGCTCCCTGTTTGCGAGCATTCAGTTTACTAAAAAATGCAATGTAAACAAGCATTAACTCATTGTTGAATTAAAGGCAGCTGTTAAGATAATTCCCCCGTCATTTTGCCCGAAAAGACTCAATTGATGAGTAATTAATTGCATGGATGCAATTAAAGCCGTGACTTCGCCATGGATGGCGAATACACGGCGTTTACGTTTATATCAATTTAGGCTTTGAGGAAATAGCAAAATGCTCGGGGCGCCGAGAGATTCCAAAGAGAAGTCGGCGGTTACTTCTCTTTGGTTGCCGTCGCCAACGTGACATTACCCCTCAAATTTGAAAAGCGCTGTATTTTCACAATCAACACACACTAATGAGTAGAGCTCTTTGCGTTTGCTCACTTTAGTATTAGCGCTGCTACATTGTGGGCAAGACGTTTTCATTGGTGTATTGGTATCGCACTCACCGCATGTAACAAAATAGCCGTAGCGACCTGAGCGAGGTTTAAGCGTCGTTTGATTGTTGCACTGCTTACACTGTAAATTTATTTCATTGGCAATATTTGGTTGCTCTTGAGTTATTGGTGCAATAGCTGCTGATTCATCTTGATAAATCGGGCTTGGCTCGTTGAGGTTTGATGTTATTGCGTCAGGTTTTAACTGTGTAGAAGGGGCAATATTTTGCTCTAAAAGAAACTCACAGATCCTAACTAGGCTTTCTTCACTAAACCATGGGCGAACATTAGTTGAGAAAAAGTGCAGGGCGTTTGGTGTTGAAGCAGGTAACTTCATTATGTCTAAAAGCTTATCAGCTATAAACTCAGACTTAACGAGACGCTCTTCAAGCGTTTTTGGCGTGTTATCTCGATTAATTATCGCATTACTCGATATTGCACAGATGCTATGCCATTCACGGCCACCAAAGTTTTGTTGTATTTTACCAAACATCTTTGGCAGAAGTTGAGGAGCATTGTCTCTTACTAAACTTTTTAGTAATGTCAATTGTAGCTCGACTTGTTTGATAGGTGACGGCATGCCTTGCCATTTCCCACGGTAACTGCGACTCCACTCTTGATGTTGGTTTATTGCAACTTCACCGGTAATACTTTTTGATTCAATAAGAATAAACCCGTAGGTGTAAACAACCAGATGGTCTATCTGTGCGGTTTCGCCGTTGTGTTTAAACTTTACATCATTAAACACAAATACCTGAGAGTGGTCTTTAAATGCGCGGCGTAAGTAAAATGCTACGTCTAGCTCTTGTTTTTGACCCGCTTTGATCTTAGCGGAAGTGGAAGTTGATAGAGCTTTATCTTTTAAAATCATGCGACATCCTTTCTGTCATATATGTTTAAAGCATATCACTGAAGTACCTAATAAAAATACTGTTGAAGGATTTTTACTCGCCCTATTTTCATTTAAAAGCTACGCTTTTCACGTCAGCAAGCTTAACGCCTACATTAAAATTTAAAGACCACTGCCAAGACAACTCCCCCGTCATTTTGCTCGAAAAGACTCAATTGATGAGTAATCGATTGCATGGATGCAATCAAAGCCGTGACAGGCACATGGATGTGCCTTACACGGCGTTTACGTTCATATCAATTTAGACTTTGAGGAAAGTGCAAAATGCTCGGGGCGCCGAGAGATTCCAAAGAGAAGTCGGCGGTTACTTCTCTTTGGTTGCCGTCGCCAACGCGACATGTATAAATAAAGGTGGCGAGCGACGAGTTGCGGGTTTTGCCATTAAAAGCTACGCTTTTCGCGTCAGCAAGCTTAACGCTTACAGCATAAATACCCCATTAACCTAACTCAACAATATCACCCTGTAAGCATGGCGTTTGCTCAATTACGCCCTGTATTAAGGTAATTAACTGACTTGCCGTTTTACTTGGCTGGCGTGTGTTATGCCATAGAGCATAAATAGGCCTGTTTGCAAAAGCAGGCTGCAATTCAATATAGTCAAAAGCCTGTTTGTCAGTAATACAACTAATTTCACTCATAGGTAATAAACCAACCCCATTTCCTTCTTCAACCATTTTTCGGGCTATTGTTATATCAAAGCAATAACTTATATCGCTGTAGAGTTCTGTTAGTTTGTTAAGCATGCCTGTTGGTAACTGAGTTTGAGTGTAAGGTAAAATTAGGCGAGTTTGTGGTGCATCTTTTTTGCTGACCAACTTAACCGCAATAGCGCCTAAGCGTTTTTGATAATAACTTGAGTCTTGTTGTTGGCCAATGCGAATAGCGAGGTCAAAGCGTTGTTGGCTCAACTGACTATTAGCATTACTTGGCGATATGTGAAAATTGAGCGAAGGATTATCTTTTATAAATGTATTTAGCGCAGGCATAAGTAGATCTGCAATGATGTTCTGTGGGCATAATAAATAAAAAGTATTGCTGTTATTGCTAGCACAATTAAGGGCGGTTATTTGATTATTAAGTGCTAACACTGAATCTGCAAGCGATGTATAGAGCTGCTCTCCTTTTGCTGTTAGCACGATTCCTCGTGCTGTACGCTGCAATAATGGCTCTGTTAATTTGGTTTCAAGTGCTTGAATACGTCGCGATAGCGTCGATAAATTTAAGCCTAAATCTTTTGCCGTTTGGCTCATACTTTTACGCCTAGCTACCTCTATAAATAAATGAATGTCATCAAGCATTTCTGTTTCTCAATCTTAGTTTGCATTTTTGTGAGTATGGAAGCTCCAAGCTTTTGAATATAGTAACGCCAAGGAGGAAAGATGAAAATTCATTTTATATTTACATTGGCATTTTCGTTCATGATGTCGTTTTTACTATCTGCATGGGTGACCTACGTAAATTTAGGTTTAAGCGATACCTTTGTGCAAAGTTGGCTAACTGCATTCATTAATGCCTGGCCTGCAGCTTTTTTAGTGGCCTTTACCGTAGCACCGCCAATTCGTGCTGTGGTTATTAAATTAATTAATAAGGATTAAAGATGATTAATATAGTGGCAAAAATAACCCCTCAAGCTTCATTATTTGATGACTGTAAAGGGCGTTTACAGCAAATTTTAAAGCCTACACAGTCTGAGGTTGGCTGTATTCGATTTGAGCTATACAGCAATAGTGAGCAAACATGCTTGTTTTTAGTCGAACAATTTACGTCGCAAGCTGCTTTGGATATGCATTATTCACAGCCCTATGTAAAAGAGGTGTTTGCATTTTATGAAACGGCGTTAGCAAAACCGGTAGAAGTAAATAAATTAGTCGCGATTGAGTAAGTTTAATTTATCGTGTGTACCTCATTGGAGTGGGGAGTGTGTGTCCTCGGACGGTCGGCACTCGCCAACGCGACATGTATAAATAAAGGTGACGAGCGGCGGGTTGCTGGGAGCGGGCTTTAAGTATTAAAAGCTACGCTTTTCACGTCAGCAAGCTGCACGCCTATAGTAAAACTTAAAGAGCACTACTAAGATAATTCTCTCGTCATTCGTGCCCGAAAAGGCTAAATTGATAACTAATATAGTGCATAGGCGTTTTTAATTTATTTAACAGTAGCTCACGAGGTATTACGTTACGCTAAAGAGCTTGCAGAAACGGAAAATGCATAAACATGAAAGTTATTTATGAGCCAGATTTTAATTATCAGTTAGGGTTATTAAAATACTTGCACCCATTTGATGGTGAAAAATTTGCTAAGGTTATTTCTGAGCTTGGCGGCTCAGATATTGAAATAATCTATCCAAGTGAACCTGTTCCAACTAAAGTAATTAATGAGTACCTCAATGAGTTAATGAGAAAGTTGGTTTTGAGTAAAACACTTGTTTTACGTGCACTTGAAGTACCCAATATTCCTTTTGTTAGCTTTGGCTTTATAGATAAAAAAATTCTGACACCTATGCGCTTAGCTGTTTCAGGTACTTTATTGGGTGCTGAAAATGCCTTGGAGTCTGGTGAGATTATGTGGAACTTATCAGGCGGTTTTCACCATGCTAGTTATGCAAATATGGAGGGTTTTTGTGTTTATAATGATGTTGGTATTAGTTATCAACAATTGCGAAAGAGTGGCCACTTGAGTGAAACTGATAAAGTTTTAATTATCGACGTTGATGCCCATCACGGAAATGGCAATGCTTTCTCGTTTAAAGATAACGAAAATGTACATTTGCTAGATGTATATAATGAGGATATTTACCCGACCTCACAATATACTCGTAACAGAGTAAACTTTCCGGTTCCGTTAAAAAGTGGTGTAGAAGGCTGCGAATATTTAGAAAAGTTAACTCAAGCGCTTGAGTTAATAACGGTTAATTATGCTTTGGCTTTTGTTGTAGCTGGGACTGATGTATTGGCTGTTGATAAATTAGGTGGCTTTAAACTTACTGTTGAAGATGTTGCCAAGCGTGAAAAAATCATACTGTCTCACTTAAAAACGCTTGAAATACCAACTGTGGTTACTGGTGGCGGCGGTTACTCAAAACAAGCGCTTCGGCCATAGCTGCTGCAATTAAGGCTTGTTCAACACTATAAACTCATCACTTACTCTTTAAATAAAATCAAAGCCGAATATACACTTCAGCTTGCCATTAAAAGCTACGCTTTTCGCGTCAGCAAGCTTAACGCCTATGGTGGTAAAGGTTCTAGGTTAAAGGTGTTAGGAGCTAGGGAAATGACTAGAGGCTAGGGGTAATTTGTAGCTCGCCGCTCGTTGCCCTTCGCCCGAACCCCGTAGCTTTTATTTTCTCATTTGCCCTCATTGTTTTCTCTTTGTGCAAATTGTTTTTAAGTGATTTATTCACAAAGAGGTTATGAGGCGCTGCGCTGAAACGAAAGGCCAAACGCTCTAAGTTAATGGTAAAAGGCGCTAGGGTTTGCACAAGTCCACAAACTCCACAATGAGGCAATTAAGTGTCTTAATCGCCTCATTGTGTGAGGCGATTAAATCATATAGACTGAAGCTACTTACCTTGAGGGCAAACGCTTATGTGGATATGGCAACAACAAGATTGGCCGAACTTTACGTGGGATGAAAAACAGCTTGCGCCGTTGTTGAGGGAGCTTTGTTTTAACCAAGGTGTGCTCGTTGGTCGCATGGATGGGCAAAGTACGCAGCAAAAACAGCAAGCACTTGATACTTTATTGGCTAATATTATTCATTCAAGCGCAATTGAAGGTGAAAAACTCAATGCGTTTTCGGTACGTTCGTCACTAGCTAAAAAACTCCACATTGATGAGCAACCTTATCCAACCACAGTGCAAAGCGATAATCTTGCAGAGATCATGTTGGATGCAATTAATAACACCGATACACCGCTTGATTTAGAACGTGTGTTGAATTGGCATCGTTTATTGTTTGCAGGTGAACAGAGTTTATTTACGCAAATAGCGGGCGGTCAATTACGTGGCAACGAGCCAATGCAAGTTGTATCAGGGCGATTAGATAGACCCGTATTACATTTTACTGCTCCACCAAGAGATGTTATCGAAAACGAACTCGCTGTTTTTTTTAATTGGTTTAATGCAGGTTATAATGATCGACACGAAGACCCTTTTATTCGTGCTGCTATCGCTCATTTGTGGTTTGTAACATTACACCCACTTGAAGATGGTAACGGGCGTATTACGCGTCTTATTACAGATTTAGCGCTTGCTCAAGAGCATAAAGAGTCGATACGGTTCTATGCGATGTCGGTGGCAATTTTAGAAGATAGAAAAGGCTATTATGAGGTCTTAGAGGCAACACAGCGTGGTGATTTGTGCATTACACAGTGGATTACCTGGTTTTTAAATACGCTCAATAAAGCAGTTGAATCTACCCTGAAGAATATTGAGCAAACTGTCGCTAAAACTAATTATTGGTTTAAAAAAGATCAAACTAGACTAAATGAACAACAAGTAAAAGTGCTTAATAAATTACTTGATGGCCAATTTGAGCAGGGCATCAGTGCGAGTCAGTATCAAAAAGTGGCTAAGGTAAGTCGTGCGACGGCGACGCGTCATTTATCAGATTTACAAACACTGGATTATATAAAGAAAACCTCAGCGGGCGGTCGCAGTACTCGTTATAAAATAGCCAAATGATTTTAAAAAGCTTAAAGCTTTTATTTATAATTCAAAGCCCTACTATTTCAAACACGATGACACTAAGGTGAGGCAATTAAGTGCGCTATTCGCCTCATTTTTTGAGGCGAATAATGCGTGAAAGTAACGTAATTTAAAAGCGGTGCTTTTCGCGTCAGCAAGCTTAACGCCTACGGTGGTAAAGGCTGCGGGCTTCGAGTGACGAGTAACGAGCTTGTGCTAAAACCTAAAACCTAAAACCTAAAACCTAAAACCTAAAACCTAAAACCTAGCTCGTAGCTCGCAACCCATGCCAGGTCAGTCGGCCAGGGCGTTATTTGTGGGCTGATAAGCGCCATTATCTAACGCATCAAAGTAAGTTTGGTAGC
>NZ_PNDH01000027.1:0-45789 GCF_005887175.1 Pseudoalteromonas sp. S1612
TTTTTTTTTTTTATTTTTTTTTTTTTTTTTTTTTTTTTTTGTTTTTTTTTTTTTTTTTTTTTTTTTTTTTTTTTTTTTTTTTTTTTTTTTCTGATAGCTGATAGCTGATAGCTGATAGCTGATAGCTGAACTTATGAGATTTAAATGGAAAACAACTCAAACAACCTAAATCAGGCAAATACACCAGTGGTTAATTATAATGCTGCTGATGACGAAATAGACCTACGCGAACTATTTACCGCAATTTGGCAAGGTAAGTGGACAATTATAATCATCACAGCCTTGTTTGCTGTTGCATCGGTTATTTATGCAATTAACCAGCCTAATATTTATAAGTCAGAAGCGCTGCTAGCACCAGCTGAGGAGCAGCAAGGCGGCTTAGGCGCGTTAGCTGGTCAGTTCGGTGGTTTAGCCAGCTTAGCGGGTGTTAACTTAGGTGGTGGTTCGAGTAATAAGGCACAATTAGCCATTGAGGTGTTAAAGTCACGCCAATTTACCAGCGACTTTATTCAAAAACACAATATATTAACTGACTTGATGGCAGCTGAGTCTTGGGATATGCAAACGAATACAGTTATTTATGATAGCGAGATATTCGATGCTGAAAACAATAAATGGGTGCGTGAGGTTAAAGCGCCTTTTAAACCCGAGCCTTCAATGCAAGAAGCGTATAAAGAATTTAGTAAAATCCTAAGTGCTAGTAGCGATAAAGAAACCGGCATGGTTAAAATAGCGGTAGAGCATGTATCGCCATATGTTGCAAAGCAATGGGTTGAATGGTTAATACAAGACATTAACGCAACCATGAAGCAGCGAGACGTGCAAGAGGCTATAAAAAGCACTGACTTTTTAACTCAACAGCTAGAACAAACTAAAATAGCCGATATCCGTGCGGTACTTTATAAGCTAGTTGAAGAGCAAACTAAAACAATTATGTTTGCTAAAGTACGCGATGAATACGTATTTAAAACGATTGATGCGGCATTAGTGCCAGAAGAAAAATTCAAGCCCAAACGCGCATTAATTGCAATACTTGGTACAATGCTAGGTGGTATGTTGAGTGTGATGCTTGTATTAGTTCGAAACTATATGAAATAGGTGGCCTATTGGGCACTTTTAAATAAAAGTACAAAAACAAGCAATTACAAAGAGGTAGTTAAAAGTGGCTGTCTCAAAATGGAAAGAAGTGTCTCAGTGGGTTTGAATAATACTGAGATGAAAAGTTGTAAAAATTCAATTTAGAGCTGAGCTATTATGGTCTAACTTATTAAGTTTAGATCGTTTTTATCATCAAA
This sequence comes from Pseudoalteromonas sp. S1612, assembly GCF_005887175.1. Lineage (GTDB taxonomy): Bacteria > Pseudomonadota > Gammaproteobacteria > Enterobacterales > Alteromonadaceae > Pseudoalteromonas > Pseudoalteromonas undina. The sequence goes on from NZ_PNDH01000027.1 coordinate 1,296, forward strand.
AAATGAACGGCAATCCACCCGAAATAGATTGTAAAATGTGCCTTTTACCCACGAGTATACGTTTCGATATTCGGTTTTTGATTGCACGTTTTGACTTGAAATTAATTTTAAAATTTAACTTTTACAAAGCTCGAAGTCCAAAGCTCGAAGCTCTATAACCAAACAAAGAGAGTACAACTATGCACGATTCATTAACGGACCTAAAAATTGGCATTATAGGTTTAGGCTATGTAGGGCTTCCTTTAGCAGTTGAGTTTGGTAAAAAATTTCCAGTAACAGGCTTTGATATTAATCAAGGTCGAATTGCACAATTACAAGCTGGCCACGACTCGACACTTGAAGTAAGTGATGAAGAGCTTAAACAATCTCCACAACTTAAATTCTCTTACAAAGTGTCAGACCTTGAAAGTTGTAATGTATACATTGTTACCGTACCAACGCCAATTGATGAACATAAACAACCTGATTTAACACCACTTATTAAAGCCAGCGAAATGCTGGGTAAAGTGGTTAAGAAAGGCGACATAATAATTTATGAGTCAACTGTATACCCAGGTGCAACAGAAGAAGCGTGTTTACCGGTAGTAGAGCGTGTATCGGGCCTTCTATTTAATAAAGATTTTTTTGCCGGCTACTCACCAGAGCGGATAAACCCGGGCGATAAAGAGCATCGTGTAACTAACATATTAAAAGTAACCTCAGGCTCGAATCCAGAAATAGCTGAAAAAGTTGATCAACTTTATAAATCAGTAATTACGGCCGGCACACATAAAGCGAGCTCTATTAGAGTTGCCGAAGCTGCAAAAGTAATCGAGAACACGCAGCGTGATGTAAATATTGCTTTAATTAATGAGCTATCGATTATTTTTAATAAGCTAGGTATCGATACGCTCGAAGTATTAGAAGCGGCCGGCACTAAGTGGAACTTCTTACCATTTCGTCCAGGATTAGTTGGCGGACATTGTATTGGTGTTGATCCGTACTACTTAACGCATAAAGCTCAAAGTGTAGGTTACCACCCAGAAATGATTTTAGCCGGCCGTCGTTTAAACGATGGTATGGGTAAACATGTCGTGTCTGAACTGGTTAAAAACATGCTTAAAAAGCGTATCCATGTAGATGGCGCAAACGTACTGATAATGGGTTTAACTTTTAAAGAAAACTGCCCTGATTTACGTAATACAAAAGTGGTCGATATAGTAAGTGAACTTAAGGAATACAATATAAATGTGGATATTGTAGATCCATGGTGCTCAAACGAAGAAGCACAACATGAATATGGTTTAAGTTTAACTGCTGAGCATAAAAAAAATAACTACGATGCAATTATTCTTGCTGTCGGCCATAACGAATTTAAAGAAATGGGCGCAGAGCAAATTCGTGCACTAGGTAAAGCAGAACACGTACTTTACGACTTAAAGTATGTACTACCAAAACAGAGTGTAGATATGCGTTTGTAATCATTGTAAGCGTGGGTTCAAGCCTGCGCTTTTAAGATAAGCATTACAAACTAATAATGCTTTGAATTTTAGCAAACTTAGCTCAAACAAGGAATATCATGACTCGTTACGAACAAATTAAAACAGAACTACTTTCTTCTCCTAAAACCTGGCTAGTGACAGGTGTAGCTGGTTTTATTGGCTCAAACCTTTTAGAGCATTTATTAAAATTAAATCAAAAAGTAGTTGGGCTTGATAATTTTGCAACGGGCCATCAGCATAACCTTGATGAAGTGAAAGGTTTAGTAACTTCTGAGCAATGGCAAGGCTTTAACTTTATTGAAGGTGATATTCGTAATTATCAAGATTGTGAAGCAGTGTTAGCTAATAACGGTGAAGGCGTCGACTATGTATTGCATCAAGCGGCTCTTGGCTCAGTACCTCGCTCTATAGCAGATCCAGTAACAACCAATGCTGCCAATATCACTGGCTTTTTGAATATGTTACAAGCCGCAAAGGAAGCTAAAGTAAAAAGCTTTACCTATGCTGCAAGCAGCTCTACCTATGGCGATCACCCTGCATTGCCTAAAGTCGAAGAAAATATTGGTAATCCACTTTCTCCTTATGCAGTAACAAAATATGTGAATGAGCTATATGCGGGTGTTTATGCAAAAACGTATGGCTTTAAAACAATCGGCTTACGTTACTTTAATGTATTTGGTCAACGCCAAGATCCTAATGGTGCCTATGCTGCAGTAATTCCTAAGTGGACTGCTGATATGATCAAAGGCGAAGATGTATTCATTAATGGTGATGGTGAAACAAGCCGTGATTTTTGTTTTATTGAAAATACAGTACAAATGAATATTCTTGCCGCAATGGCAGAAGATGAAGATAAAGATAACGTATATAATGTAGCAGTGGGTGACCGCACTACACTTAACGATTTATACAAAGCAATACAGTCTGCACTTAAAGAGTGCGATATAAACGCGACCCAAGATCCAATATATCGTGACTTTAGAGCTGGTGATGTACGCCATTCTCAAGCCGATGTGAGTAAAGCGATTAATAAACTAGGTTACGAACCAGAATACAAAATATTACAGGGTATTAGTAAAGCCATGCCTTGGTATAAAAAATTTTTAGGCAATAAATAAAATGAAAATATTAGTAACAGGTGGAGCAGGGTTTATTGGCTCTGCTGTGATTCGCCATATTATCGAGAATACCCAAGATTCGGTTATTAACTTAGATAAGTTAACATATGCAGGGAACTTAGAGTCATTAAAATCTGTAGCTAAAAGCGAACGCTATGCATTTGAACATGTAGATATTTGTAACCGTTCAGAACTAGACAGAGTTTTTAAAGTGCATAAGCCAGATGCTGTAATGCATTTAGCTGCAGAAAGCCATGTAGATCGCTCTATTACCGGACCAGCAGAATTTATTCAGACAAACATTGTTGGCACTTATAACTTACTAGAAGCAGCTCGTGTTTACTGGAGTGGGCTAGCGGAGTCAGCCAAACAATCATTTAGATTTCATCATATTTCAACAGATGAAGTTTATGGTGATTTACCGCATCCAGATGAACAAGATGAGAATACTCTGGATAAAGAACTTCCTTTATTCACTGAGCAAACGCCTTATGCACCTAGCAGCCCATATTCATCAAGCAAAGCCTCTAGCGATCATTTGGTACGTGCTTGGCTACGTACGTATGGCTTTCCTACAGTTGTAACCAATTGCTCAAATAACTATGGGCCATATCATTTCCCTGAAAAATTAATACCATTAGTAATACTTAATGCCCTTGAAGGTAAAAAACTACCGATTTATGGAAAAGGTGATCAAATACGTGACTGGCTTTATGTTGAAGATCACGCACGTGCACTTTATAAAGTAGTAACCGAAGGCAAAGTGGGTGAAACCTATAATATCGGTGGCCATAACGAAAAGCAGAATATTGAAGTAGTAGAAGCCATCTGTAGTATTTTAGATACTTTAGTACCTAAAGGTTCCCCGTACTCCGAACTGATAACGTACGTGGCAGATCGCCCTGGTCACGATAGACGTTATGCTATTGATGCATCAAAAATGAGTGCAGAGCTAAACTGGACACCGGTCGAAACCTTTGAAACAGGCCTACGTAAAACCGTTCAATGGTATTTAGATAATCAAACGTGGTGTCAAAACGTACAAGATGGTTCATATCAACGTGAGCGTCTGGGCGAAATAAATATGACAGCTAAAGGAAAATAGCATGAAAGGAATTATCCTTGCCGGAGGCTCCGGTACACGCCTTTATCCTATTACTATGGGTGTATCCAAGCAGTTACTCCCAATTTATGATAAGCCAATGATTTACTATCCGCTTTCTGTGTTGATGTTAGCGGGAATACGTGAAATCTTAATTATTACTACACCTGAAGATCAAGAATCATTTAAACGATTATTAGGTGATGGTTCACAATTTGGTATTGAGCTTAGCTATACAGTACAGCCAAGCCCCGATGGCTTAGCTCAAGCGTTTATTTTAGGTGAAGAGTTTATTGGCTCTGACGACGTTTGTTTATTGCTAGGTGACAATATTTTTTATGGGCAAGGGTTTTCACCTAAGTTAAAGCATGCGGTTGAGAATGCTAAGAACGGACTAGGGGCGACTGTATTTGGCTATCAAGTAAAAGATCCGGAACGTTTTGGTGTTGTTGAATTTGATGAGAACCAAAAGGCTATTTCCATTGAAGAAAAGCCAGCTAAACCAAAGTCTGATTTAGCAGTAACCGGTTTATATTTTTACGACAATTCAGTTGTAGAAATAGCAAAACAAGTTAAGCCCTCGCATAGAGGTGAGCTAGAGATAACGTGTTTAAATGAAATTTATTTAAAACAGAACAAACTTAATGTTGAAATACTTGGTCGAGGCTTTGCTTGGCTTGATACTGGCACGCATGAAAGCTTGCTTGAAGCTGCTCAATTTGTAGAAACAATTGAAAAACGCCAAGGTTATAAAATAGCCTGCCTAGAAGAAATTGCATTCAATAATAAATGGCTGTCAAAGCGACAAGTTACAAAATTAGCCCAACCTTTTATCAAAAATAGCTATGGAAAATATCTATTAGAAATTATTGAGAGCAAACTGTAAGGGCGGTAAGTTAATTGGTCCCGCTTACTATAATGAGCTAAGAAAAGCGGCTTTTTTGTTATTAATAAATATAGAGTAGTCATTTTTGATGGTTAAAACAAAAAAAGTAGCAAAAAACAAAAAATATTAATTAAAATTATGAGATACATGAGTTTATTTATGATTGTGTTTTATTAGCAATTGAATATTATAATGAGTTTTATATATAAGGGTAAATTATGAGAGCTATTATTCTAGAAAAATTTAATGAAGCATTAGAGCAAACTGATAAAGAAAAAACATATGTAGATATAAAAGATGATCAAATACTACTTGAAACAGACCTTGATTCATTAGGATTTGCTATTTTAGTAGCTTTACTTGAAGAGGAGCTTGATATTGATCCTTTCCAAATAATGGAAGAGCCAGTGTACCCGACTACATTTGGTGAGTTTGTTGCAATTTATGAGCAGGCAAATGCTTAATAAGCTTTTAGATTATATAAATTTAGTGCCTTTGGAACGCTGTTTTATTAAAGCTGAAAATAGGTCAGTAACCTATAAACAATTAAATGAGATTACTTTTGAGTTTATTGAAAGGTATAGCTTTTTAAAAGACAAGAATTGCGCTGTTACTTCAAACGATAGGCTCTCTTTAGCTTTATATTTACCTGCGATTGATAGTTTAGCTAAAACTATTTTTTTACAAGCAAGTGATTTAGATGAAGATACAACCAGTAGCTTTTATGAAAACGCTGAAATTGAATATATCATAACTTTAAAAGCTAACAATGAGATCGTTATTAAAAAGCTGAACACTGTGAGTGTAATTGAACAATCACATGGCTGGCTTTTAGCTACTTCAGGAACTACAGGTACACCTAAGTTAGTGTCGTTTAATTTAGAACGACTAATAAGTACTGCTCAAAAAAACATTGAGTTGGGTAGTATTTATAACTGGGGGTTATGTTATGACTTGAATAGGTTTGCAGGTTTGCAAGTATATTTACAAGTTGTCGCTGCAGGCTCAGTGCTTACAATTAGCGAAAGTGAACATTCAATTAGTGACATTGTTAATATATTTAGTTTTAACCAAGTAAACTCAGTATCTGCAACGCCTTCTTTTTGGCGTAAAGTCCTAATGACAGAAAACGCTTCATCATTAGAGCTTAAAAAAATCACTTTAGGTGGAGAAATAAGCACTCAAAGTATACTTAATGCTCTTCAGCATAAGTATTCTACGGCTAAAATAACACATATATATGCTTCAACCGAAGCTGGTGTTGGTTTTGCTGTTAAGGATAACAAGGAAGGTTTCCCTGCTAATTACTTATTAGCAAATAGTGAGTTAGGTATAAGTCTCAAAATAATAAACAAAGAGCTTTGGATTAGAAGTGAGCGTTCTAATAGTGCTTTATTGGCTGGGCATGTAGATATTGATGAGCAGGGCTTCATAAACACGGGTGATCTTGTCGAGTGTATTGATGAGCGTGTGATATTTTTAGGTCGAAGTAGCGGTGCCATTAACGTTGGTGGTAATAAAGTAATGCCTGAAAAAATAGAGGCGATTATAAATCAATGTAATAGTGTCAGTTATTCTCGAGTGTTTGGTAAAAGTAACTCTATGTTAGGTACGATAGTGTGTGCGGAAGTTGTATTAGAAGACTCTGCAAAAAGTTTAAACACCAAAGATCTAAAAACGAATATTTTAAGATTATGTAAAGATGAGCTAGAAACACACGAAGTACCGGTGTTGCTGAAATTTGTTGAAACTATTGCTACTAACTCAACGGGTAAATTAATAAGGTTTTAAAATGGAAAAAACAGTTATTGTAACAGGTACGGGTAAAGGCTTAGGTTTAGCGTTATGCCATCAACTCTTAACTAACGACTACAAAGTAATTGCAGTGAGCAGAACTTTAACTGAAGAGTTTAAAGTGTTACAGCTTAAGCACTCGGATAAATTGTTTTTTTATGAGTATGACTTTTCAGATACAACGAATATATCTAAGCTGGTAAAAAAAATCACTACAGAGCATGGCCGGCCTTACGGGCTAATAAATAACGCCGCTATAGGTAATGATGGGGTGTTAGGTACAATGCATGAAAGTGACATAGCTCAAAGCATTAAAGTTAATATTGAAGCCCCTATTTTATTCACAAAATATGTTTCACGCGCAATGTTGCTTAACAAGGCCGGTAGAATAATTAATGTTGGCTCTATTATTGGTTCGACTGGCTTCAGTGGTTTAAGCGTCTATGGCGCAACTAAGTCAGCATTAGGAGGTTTTACCAAGTCACTAGCACGTGAGCTTGGCAAGGTAGGGATAACGGTTAATACTTTAGCACCAGGTTATATGGAAACCAGCATGACAGATGGTCTTCAAGGTGACAAGCTTGAAAAGATTAAAAGAAGAAGTTGTATAGGCCGATTAGCAAGTGTAGATGATGCTGCATCTGCTGCGTTATATTTACTATCGGCTAACGCAGCAGGTGTAACGGGGACAACGTTAACAGTTGACGCTGGTAGTACTGCTTGAGGGGATAAGTATGATTAGAGGGCGCTATACCCCATGGGATGAATCTGCACTCAAACTAAGAACATTTGAGATATTAGAGATTGAAACGAAAAATATCGAGAGTACTCAAATAGAGTTGAATAATAACTCTTTTTGTAATGCAGAGCTTATATATGGTAGATTTCCAGCTAATGATTTTGTAGTTAAAGAGTTATTATTTAAAAGTGGTTATATCGCATGTGAAACTAGCTTCAGAATTGCGCTTGGTAAATTACATGAATATACACTACCGCCTCTCTACTCAAGAAGGATGCTGCCGGTTAATAAGGCAAAAAAAAGTGAGTTTAAGGAGATAGCAGAGATAGCACGTGATATGTTTAAGTTTTCTAGATTCCATGAAGACCCGTTTATTCAGAAGCATCTCTCAGATATTAGAATGTACCAATGGGTTAATGAGCTTGCCAATCAAGATGTTTCGTGTTTAGTCAATAAGTCAAATGTTGGTGATATAATTTCCTTTATGATTTACAGAGTCAATGAGCGTAAACAGGTTAGTTTAATCCTTGGGGGGAGTAAAAAAGGTTTTGAAATGCACTCTCCATTTTTTTGGGGTTCAGTAATTAGTTATTTTAAAAGCGAAGGTGTTAGTAAGGTATTTACTAATATATCTGCTGCAAATAATGGGGTACTTTCTTTGTATCAGAACCTTGGGTTTAAAATAATTGAAACGAATGTAGATTACCATAAACATGTATGATTGCACCTGCTTAGCAAGTTAGTCTACATGTTGAAGATCACTAGCCTGTATGCATTGCAGGCGTTACGCTGTTAGTTAGTATAAAATTGAGAAAAAATGATTCCTTTTAATATTCCTCCTAAAATAGGTACAGAATTAGCGTATATCGAGCAAGCTATTGCATCAGACAAGCTATGCGGCGATGGTTACTTTTCCAAAAAATGCGAAAAATGGTTTGAAGACAGCTTCAACACAACAAAAGCATTACTAACTCCCTCGTGTACAGCATCGTTAGAGCTAGCCGCTATTCTGATTGATATTCAGCCTGGTGATGAAGTTATAATGCCCTCATACACATTTGTATCTACAGCGAATGCGTTTGTATTACGTGGTGCAAAAATTATATTTGTTGACGTTCGTCCGGACACAATGAATATTGATGAAACACTCATTGAAGCTGCGATTACGGCTAACACAAAAGCAATAGTGCCAGTACATTACGCAGGTGTAGCTTGTGAAATGGATACAATACTTGCTATCGCAGAAAAATATGAATTGTGGGTAGTAGAAGATGCAGCACAAGGCGTAATGTCTACCTATAAGGGTAAAGCACTAGGAACTCTTGGTCACATAGGTTGTTATAGTTTTCATGAAACTAAAAACTACTCATCGGGTGGTGAAGGCGGGGCAATTTTAATTAATGACCCTAAGCTGGTTGAAAGAGCGGAAATTATACGTGAGAAGGGAACAAATCGTAGCCAGTTCTTGCATGGTATCGTCGATAAATACACGTGGCAGGACATAGGATCTAGCTTTTTACCAAGCGAGCTACAAGCGGCTTATTTATATGCACAACTTGAAGCGGCAGACACAATAAATAATTTTCGTTTATCACTATGGGAGCGTTATTACAGTAAACTCAGTCTAAAATTAAAAGCGGATCAGTTACCTCACACCCCTGGTTTTTTAACGCATAATGCACATATGTTTTACATAAAGTTAAATTCGAACGAAGAGCGAAATGACTTTATCTGCCATATGAAAAAATGCAACATTACTACGCCATTTCATTATATACCCTTGCATTCAAGCCCAGCAGGGAAGCAGTTTGGCGTGTTTGTAGGTGATGATAATTACACAACGGTTGAAAGCTCAAAATTAGTACGTTTACCTCTTTATTATGGCATGACAAGTGAGGACCTAGACACGGTTATAAAAATAGCTTTGGAGTTTTTTGTTTGAACGCCAAAACAATCTTACAATTTTCTGTAGGGCCCATTGGCGCAGGGCTATTAAGCTTAATAACATTACCTTTTATAGCATGGTTTTTCACTGTTGAAGACGTCGGTAGAATGACAATGCTGCAAGTTGTACTTGGTTTAGCTGTCTCTTTGTTTAGTCTATCTATGCATCAAGCATATGTCCGAGAATATCATGAAGAAAAAGATAAGGCTGCTTTACTTAAAATAAGTATGATGCCAGGCTTGATATTATTAATTTTAACTACGCTGCTAGTTTTAATACTACCTTTTTCGATTTCTTATTTGCTGTTTGGAATCGACTCAATATTGTTAACATTTTTACTGTTCGTGGGAATATTTACTACTTATCTTATAAATTTTTTAGCACACGTTATACGTATGCAAGAGCGTGGTTTAGCGTTCTCCGCGACTCAAATTGCACCTAAATTATTTTTGTTAATTTTGATTTCCTTCATAATGTTGTTAAATATTACCGCTGAATTTAAAGTTTTAATGTTAATGAATACAGTAGCAGCCGTATTGTCACTATTCATATTTTCTTGGCTAACTAAAGATACCTTGTCTGTGGCTGTCAAAAAGACAATTGATGTTAAGCTTTTAAGAAGAATGTTGACATTTAGTCTACCGTTAGTGGCGGGTGGGATTGCTTATTGGGGTTTAACAACAATGGATAGGCTTTTTCTCAGAAGTCTTTCAGGCTTCGAAGAGTTAGGTATATATGCATTGGCTACAGCACTGGCAAGTGCGGTTGCTGTTATAAATTCTATTTTTTCTAGCTTGTGGCATCCAACGTTATACAAATGGGTAAAAGAAGGAGTCGATAATAATAAAATGCAGCGCGTTATCGAAAATGTTGTATTAGCTGTAGCCTTTATTTGGTCGCTAGTAGGTTTACTCTCTTTTATATTACCAGTATTTTTACCTTCAAATTATCTAGGTGTAGAATATTTAGTTGTTGGCTGTATAGCTATGCCACTATTTTATTTGATTAGTGAGCCTACAGGAGCTGGGATTGGAATAACTAGGCGTTCTAGTTATATTTTTATAGCTTCAGTAGTTGCACTTTTGGTTAATGCCGTCATGAATTATTTACTTATTCCTGATTATGGAGCATCAGGAGCTACAATCGCTTCAGTGATCGCGTTTTTTGTTTTTTTTACAATTAAAACAGAGTCAAGCGCTATGTTATGGTTTTCATTTCCTAGATTTAAAATTTATATAGTGGTGATTAGTTACATGATAGCTACCATTGTAATGGTTTTATCTAAAGCGAATATTGGCAACTTTTATATTGTCTGGATTGTACTATTTTTGTCTGCTCTCACCCTATATTATAAGAGGTTGTGTGAGGCTATCTGTTTAATTAAAGCGTATTTAATAAAGGATTAAAATGTTAATTATTTATAATACTTTAAGGTTGGGAGGTATTGAAACCTTCTATATGAGGCTGGCTAAAACTCGTTATCTGATGGGTAAAAAGACAAAGATACTCTTAACGTCTAAAGCAGAGGCCAGCAATGAACAATTATTATATGAGACTAAAAAATATGCTGACGTTTATTTTTTGAATGATTTTTTTAAACCTGGGTTTTTTAATAAATTAACACTACATTTTTTGTTGTTAAAATCCATTGATTTTAGTGAATTATCCAAAGTATTTGATGATGTGGATCAAGTTCACGTATCAAGTGCCATTTATGGTTTTTTATATTTGAATATACGAAATAAACTAAAAATAAATATACCTTTAACCGTAGGAATCTACCATTCAAAGGAGTTTACTTGGGGAGAAGGGGATAAAATACCTTATTATGAGCGATGTAATAGAGTTTTATTTACCGCGCTACTAAAAAGTAAAGGTGTGTATTTCTTTAATGATGGCCTTATAAATTTATACTCTCAATTTTTTGATTTCGATAAAAACAATGTAAACATATTTCCTTTAGGAGTTATAGATTCAGGCGCTACTGAAAGTAATAATAGCAAGCTTGGGGATCCTATTAGGATTGTATCCGTTGGGCGGCTAGTAAATTTTAAAGCATATAATTTGTGGATGGTTGATGTAGTTGAAAAGTTACAAAATGATTTCAATATTGAATATCATATTTTTGGTGATGGTCCTTTAGCACAAGAAATTAAGAGAAAGATTGAAAAGCATAAATTAAACGATAAAATTTTTTTGAAAGGCAATATCCCTTATTCCGATTTTAAAAGTACTGTTTCTCAATATGACATATTTGTAGGTTCTGGAACTGCAATTGTTGAAGCTAGTAGTTTAGGTATTCCATCTGTTGTGGGTATAGAATCTTTAGATGAGCCTCTGAGTTATGGTTTTTTGTGTGATATTGTAGGGTTTTCATATAACGAAGATGGTTTATATGAAAAGCATGACGTTGCAAGTCTTATTTCTAATTATTTATACTTAAACGAAAATGAAAGACATAAATATAAAAGTAAGCACATGCTTTGGTCACAGAAGTTTTCTATGCAAAAGTGTGTCGGTAATTTTGAGCAGGGAGCTATTACTGCTAAACCCTTAAATATAAGCCTTGGTGGTTTAATATTTAAGTTAAGATATTCTCTTAGTTATTTCTTTTTCTCTCTGTATTGTAGAGTGAAAGGGAAAAGTCTTTCAAATTTTGTTTACGGCTAATATGTTTATTGTATTTCAATTAATAATTACTAAGTTTGAATTAGTAGAAATACTTAATTAGGTATACAATATTCACTTTTACGCACAATGGGTCCGATAATAAATGTATTATTGTAATGACTATCATAAATTTCACTTTTAAGACGTTATTAGAGTGTAAATACTATGTTGTGATAGTAATAAATAGTCAAATTAATCGTAGAAAATTTAGCTTTTATTCACTTCAAAGTTGAATCTGCTTGTAGCACAGTATATTTTAAGAGGTTAGATTGTTTATATTTATTACGTTAATAGCACTGTTTTTTCTTTTACCTCTGAGTTTATTAAGTAAAACGACCAGACTTTCCGTATCAAGAATAGATGTTTTTTTATTAAATTTATTATTATTTTTATTTGTTTTTATTTTCATTTTTTCTATTTTTGTAGATCTACAGGGGGGAATTAACGATTATTTTCCGGGAATATTTATTAATGACGCTCATCGCTATTTATTAGAAACAAGATTGTTTCTTGCTAATCCATTAGAGGTTAACGAGTTGATTGGAAGCTATAGAGATTATAATGTTACCCCAAAAATGGGATTGTCGTCTTTATTAGCTAACTTAAACATATTTAAAGTAAAGGATAAATACTTTATTTATGCTGAGTTATTGTGTGTTTCATTTTTATTATGCTGTCTAAATTACATGTTTTTGAAGAAATTAGCTACTATATTTAATTTCAATAATAGTTGGCGTTTTGTTATAGCATTTAGTATTTTTGTATGTTTCCCATTGGAGTTTTACTGGAAAACAAGATTTCTTAGAGAAGTGATCGTTCACACCTTGTTGTTAGGTTCTATACTACTTTTAATCCTTTCTTGTTATTCAAATGAGCGTTTCTTTTCTATTTTCATATTATATTGCTTATTCATTCTAATGTTTAGAGCACAGTTGTTCTTATTAGTTTTTCTATTTGCAATGATTTTCTATAAAGCATTAGATAAAAAGAAAATGATAATTTTATTAAGTATTTCCCTCTTTACGTTTGTTCAAATAATACTTGCATCAGGTGTTTCTATATTCAAACCATTACTAATATTTGTAGATTTAACTTTAATATATTCAATTTTTGAATTTCTTGAAGATAAAGTATCTATCTTATATTTTGTATTAGTTTTTTGCTCTTTATTGTTTTCAAGGGGGAAACGAGCTTATAACAGTTATTTTCCTTCATTTAAGCTATTTATAACTATATTTATATCTATATTTACATTTATATTGATGACTATGGATTCAATTCGTTTCTTTTATCCTGTTATGCTTATGTCTTTAGTATTATTGTTTTTCGCTTTTATATCAAAGAAAATAAAAAAAGATTTTATTTAATTATTAATGAAATTACATTTCACAATAAAGCAAACTCAAGGCTGAATATTAGACATTGTTATTATGCAGTTGTATACGCTCTAGGATTGAATCTAGCTATTTATATTTAAGAGAGGAAGTATGAAGATTACCCATGTAATCACCGGTTTAAATGATGGTGGGGCTGAAGCCGCTTTATTCCATTTGTGTAAAGCAAATAAAGAAAATGAACATCATGTTATATCTTTAATGGGCAATGGTAAATATGGTGAATTGCTAAGAACTGAAGGTTTTCTGGTTGATACATTAAATATGCCTCAAGGCAAAGTAACATTACATGGTCTTATTAAATTATTTAAATTAATGCGCATTAAAAAACCTGATGTAGTACAAACTTGGATGTATCATGCTGATTTAGTTGGCGGAGTTATTGCTCGCTTAGTCGGCATAAAAAATATTAACTGGGGTGTACATCACTCTAATTTGACTCCTGGCGACTCAAAAAAAACAACTATTTATATTGCGCGTTTATGTAGTTTATTGAGTTTTTTTATACCCAAAAATATAATCTTCTGCGCTGAAAAATCTGCCCAAGTCCATAAAAAAATAGGTTATTGTAGCTCGAAATTAAAAGTAATAAATAATGGCTATGATCTAAAGGTATTTAATATTGTAGAGGGTGCAAAAAAATCAATTAGAGAGGAGTTTGACCTTTCTCAAGATACTGTTTTATTAGGTATGGTTAGTCGTTTTCACCCATTTAAAGATCATGAAAATTTAACAAAATCTTTAGGGTTATTGAAAAAGAAAGGTTATAAGTTTAAGTGCTTATTAGTAGGTGCAAATATTACAAGTGAAAATGTAACTTTACAATCGTGGATTGAAGAAAGTGATATAACGAATGAGGTGATTTTAACTGGTAGCAGGAATGATATCCCTACTATTATGAATGGACTTGATATTCATTTATTATCTAGTTCTAGTGAAGCATTTCCAAATGTTATTAATGAGGCTATGGCGTGTGGCGTACCTTGTATCACTACGGATGTTGGTGATGCAGCTATTATTGTTGGTGCTACAGGTTGGGTTGTCCCTATAAAAGATCCTAATGAATTTGCCCTTGGTATAGTAAAAGCGATAGATGAGAGGGGAGCAACTTTTGATTTGTGGCAGAAAAGAAAAGAAGCAGCTCGAACTAGGATCGTTGATAATTATAGTATCGAAGTAATGGTAAAAAAATATAATGAAGTATGGTTTGATAAAATATGAAAATTACAGTTATAGGGTCTCTTACTTCTTCTTTATATAATTTTAGGGGGCAACTGCTTGAGGGCTTTAAAGATGCTAATTTAGAGGTGAATGCTCTAGCTTCTGGTGCCTCAAATGATGATATAAAAGCAGTAGAGGCTTTAGGTGCTGTTTATATCAATTATCCTGTTAGTCGCAGTGGCTTAAGTCCGGCTCAAGATTTTAGAACTTTTGTGGTGCTGCGTAATATATTTAAAAAGCAGCAACCAGATGTGATTTTAGCTTATACAGTTAAGCCCATTATTTGGGGGGCCTTTGCTGCACGAACGGTTCCTAGCTGTCGATTTTATGCGTTAGTAACTGGCTTGGGCTTTGCGTTTCAAAAAGGAAACTGGAAAAAAAATCTGTTAATGAAGTTGGTTATCTTTTTATATAAAACAGCATTAAAAAGAGTAGATAAAGTTATTTTCCAAAACCCAGATAATAAACAGGTCTTTATTGATTTAGGCATAGTGCCTGAACACAAAACGGCTGTCGTAAATGGTTCTGGTGTTGATATAAGTCATTTTAAAGTTAAACCTTTACCATCTACCCCTACATTTTTACTTATTGCTCGATTATTGGGCGATAAAGGTATCCATGAATATATTGCCGCAGCAAATAAAGTAAAACAACTTTACCCTGAAGCTGTGTTTCAATTAGTTGGCCCAGAAGATCCTTCCCCAGACGGAATTTCATTACACGAGTTATCACAATTGAACAGTGATAAAGCCGTTGATTACTTTGGTGCAACTAATGATGTTCGGCCTTATATAGAATGTTGTAATATTTTTGTATTACCTTCGTATCACGAGGGGCTACCAAGAACAGTGCTTGAAGCTATGGCTACAGGGCGGCCTATATTAACAACCGATGTACCAGGTTGTCGTGAAACCGTTATTAATGGTCAAAATGGTTGGTTAGTTGAAAAAGCTAATGTAGAGCAATTAGCTGAAAAAATGATCTGGTTTATTGAGAATCCGCAGGAGTGGCAACGAATGGCTGAGGCTAGCAGAGCTATAGTTGAAGATAAATTTGATGTGCATAAGGTCAATAAAAAATTAATGAACATTATGGAACTTAATTAATGAAACGTCTCTTTGATTTTATAGTTGCTCTTTGCGCATTACTTACTTTATTACCAGTAATAATCGTTGTTGCGACACTTATCCGTTTTAAATTAGGTTCGCCTATATTATTCACTCAAAATCGCCCTGGTTTAAATGGCGATATTTTTAAAATGATGAAGTTTAGAACCATGTTAGATGCTAAAGATAAACAGGGAAATTTATTACCTGATGATCAGCGTATGACTAAGTTTGGCTCATTTTTACGCTCAACTAGCTTAGATGAATTACCAGGGCTATTTAATGTATTGAAGGGGGATATGAGTTTGGTAGGGCCAAGGCCTTTGCTTGTACAATACTTGCCTTTATACAACAAAGAACAAGCTCGTAGGCATAATGTGCGCCCAGGCATTACTGGTTGGGCCCAAGTTAATGGTCGAAATGCTATTAGCTGGGAACAAAAATTTGAGCTTGATGTTTGGTATGTGAATAATCAAAGCATGTGGTTAGATTTAAAAATTTTGTTGTTAACAGTAAAAAAGGTATTTATTCGCGATGGCATTAATGCTGATGGACATGTCACAATAGAGCCATTTAAGGGCTCTAATAATGATTAAAAAGCTCGCTATAGTAGGTGCAAGCGGTCATGGTAAGGTTGTTGCTGATATTGCTGAACAACTTGGTTTTACTGTTAGCTTTTACGATGATGCTTATCCTAAAAAAAAGCATATTGAGCATTGGCCAATTAAGGGAACTTGCGCTGACTTAATAGCCCTTAATAATTCAACTTTAACGCCCAGTAATGACGTTGTAGTTGCTATTGGTAATAACGATATTCGCCAACAAAAAATAAAGTTATTACAACAAAATGGCTTTAACTTGGCTACCTTAACTCACCCAACAGCAGTTATAAGTCAATATTCTAAGATAGCGCCGGGCACAGTGATTTTTGCAGGCGCTATTATTAACGCTTTTGCGAACATTGGTGTTGGGTGTATTATAAATACAGCTGCAGTTATTGAACATGATTGCAGTATTGGTGATTTTAGCCATATTTGCCCTAATGTAGTTTTAGCCGGTGGAGTATCTGTTGGTACAAAAAGCTGGGTTGGTATAGGTAGCCAAGTAAAACAATTAATAACGATTGGCGATAATTGTTTAATAGGCGCAGGTAGTACAGTTGTAAAAAATATGCCTAGCAACATAACAGCATTTGGCTCTCCCGCTGTCGTAATAAAAAGTCACTAAAAATACTTTGTATGATTTTTTCTATACAGAATAAATAGGAATACCATGTTAAATACCCCATTTTCTCCTTGGCCTAGCTTCACTCAACAAGAGGCCGATGCCGTAAGCCGTGTTGTTCTTTCAAATAAAGTTAATTACTGGACGGGTACTGAAGGCCGCGAGTTTGAAAAAGAATTTGCTACTTGGGCTGATAGTGAATATGCAGTTGCCCTAGGTAACGGTACATTAGCGCTCGACATAGCCCTAAAAGCGCTCGGTGTAGGCGCTGGCGATGAAGTAATAACCACACCTCGTACTTTTTTAGCGTCGGCATCAAGTATTGTAACTGCTGGAGCAGCGCCTGTATTTGCAGATGTTGACTTAAATAGTCAAGCTATCACGACAGAGTCAATAAAAGCGGTATTAACACCTAAAACTAAAGCGGTTATTGTGGTGCATTTGGCGGGAATGCCTGCGGAAATGGACGACATAATGGCATTGAGTAAAGAGCATGGCTTTTATGTAATTGAAGACTGTGCACAAGCGCATGGTGCCAAATACAAAGGCCGCTCGGTAGGCAGCATAGGCCATATTGGTGCATGGAGCTTTTGCCAAGATAAAATTATGACTACAGGTGGTGAGGGTGGCATGGTTACAACTAACTCAAAAGAGTTGTGGTCTGCTATGTGGAGTTATAAAGATCATGGCAAGAGTTTTGATGCTATTTACAATCGTGAGCATCCACCTGGCTTTAGGTGGTTACATGAAAGCTTTGGCACAAACTGGCGCATGACTGAAATGCAAGCTGTTATAGGCAGAATACAGTTAACACGAATGGATGATTGGACAGCAAAACGCCAAGCTTATGGAGCATTATTAGATCAGGCAGCAAAAGGTTTCAGCTGTATTCGCTTAGTTGAAGTACCTGACTATACTAAACATGCTGAATATAAACATTACATGTTTGTTAAACCTCAGCAATTAGCTGATGGTTGGAGCCGCGATCGCATAGTTAATGAAATTGTTGAACGTGGCGTTCCTTGTTTTCAGGGGAGTTGCTCTGAGGTTTATCTTGAAAAAGCGTTTGATAATACAGCATGGCGACCAAGTAAGCGTTTACCTAATGCGGTTGAGCTGGGTGAAACATCAATTATGTTTTTAGTTCACCCCACACTGACCGAAACCGAAATGGCTAAAACGGCACAAGTAATAAAAGAAGTATTTGAGCTTGCATCTAAATAGCAATAACAGTTTCAGGTGTAGTTTTTTGTACTTATGATATTAAATAAATTTTGTATAGCTCTAGAGCCTAGAGTCTTGTATTAAAGGAACTTGTTTTGGATAGTATTATCCGTTCTATTATTAACGCCTCACGTGCAAAGAAACGAATAATTACGTTATGTATTGATTCGCTTTTTATTATGTTAGCTTTTTGGTTGGCGCTTATTGTAAGGCTCGACAGCTTAGAGCCTCTTAAAAGTATAAATAATTGGTTGTTGCTAGCATTACTTATTCCCACAAGTCTGAGTGCATTTATTAAGTTAGGTTTATACCGCGCTGTACTCAGGTATATGAACTCACAGGCTTTATGGGCAATTATATTAGGCACATTAATAACGACTATAAGCTTAGTGTTGCTGGCTTTTTTTACTGGTGTAAACATACCTAGAACTATGCCGTTTATATTTGCTTGGTTATGCTTGCTTACAGTCGGTGGTTCACGGATTTTAGTGAGGGCCATTATTGGTAAAATAATGACGAATAATAAAGAGTCAGTCATTATATATGGAGCAGGATCGGCAGGCCGGCAGCTAGCTACTGGTTTAAATGCAGGCCCTGAGTATTTTGTAAGTGCTTTTATAGATGATGATACTGCAAAGCATGGCTCTATTGTACAAGGTATCCCTGTCATTGCTTTTAAAGATGTTCAGGAACTAATTGAAAAGCGCAATGCCACTAAAGTGCTTTTAGCTATACCTAGTGTCTCTAGAGCAAGGCGAAAAGAAGTATTGGCCCAATTAGAGCCGCTTTCAATTAAGGTGTTATCTGTACCTGGAATGGCCGATGTTATTGAGGGCAAAGCACAACTTTCTGAATTTAGAGAAGTTGAAATTGAGGATTTATTAGGCCGAGACCCTGTAACTCCTAAAACCGATTTAATGGCGGCTAATATTACCAATAAAGTCGTTATGGTTACAGGCGCTGGTGGTTCTATAGGCTCTGAGTTGTGCAGACAAATTATTAAACAAAATCCTGTAAAAATAATTTTATTTGAACGCAGTGAAATTGCTCTATATTCAATAGAAAAAGAATTGTGTGAATATGTTACTCATAATCAACTTTCAATAGAATTAATTCCTATTATGGGTTCCGTGCAGCGTATTAACCGACTTGAAACTGTGATGGTGGCTTTTGGTGTTCACACGGTTTATCACGCCGCTGCTTACAAGCATGTACCACTTGTTGAGCACAACGTAGTTGAAGGGGTGCGTAATAATGTATTTGGTACTTATTATGCGGCAAAGGCAGCGGTAAATGCCAAAGTAGAAACCTTTGTACTTATATCTACCGACAAAGCCGTTCGCCCTACCAATGTTATGGGGGCAACCAAGCGAATGGCTGAACTTGTTTTACAGGGGTTAGCTCAAGAACAAGGTGCTAAGCATAATACGCGCTTTTGCATGGTGCGCTTTGGTAACGTACTAGGTTCAAGTGGCTCTGTTGTACCTTTATTTAGACGTCAAATAAAAGAGGGTGGCCCAATAACATTAACTCACCCAGACATAACTCGTTTTTTTATGACCATACCTGAAGCCGCGCAGCTTGTTATACAAGCAGGCGCTATGGGTAAAGGGGGCGATGTATTTGTGCTCGATATGGGTGACTCGGTTAAAATTAAAGATTTAGCGACTAAAATGGTCAGGCTATCTGGCTTTGAAATTAAAAGTGAATCTAATCCGCATGGCGATATCGAAATACTTTGTACAGGGTTACGCCCAGGTGAAAAACTCTTCGAAGAGCTATTAATAGGGGATAACGTAGGGCAAACAACTCATGAACGAATTATGACTGCAAATGAAGTGATGTTACCGCTTAGTGAGCTTAATGTGTTTATAGACGCGCTAGATACAGCTTGTCATAATTTTGATCATGAAAAGATTCGTCAATTACTTCTCGATGCGCCAACTAGCTTTAACCCTACAGATGGGATTTGTGACTTAGTATGGAATGCTAGACATGAAAATTTTAAAGAGCATAACAGTGGCTGCAATGTAGTTAACTTACCTAAAACTGGTAAAGGCGCTATGCTTTAATAATTTATCAGTTAGTTATATCAAAACACCGAGTTAGCAACTCGGTGTTTTACTTTGTGTAATATTATGCACCTATAATTTATTCTTACCTTTAGCTGATTCAGGCTGTATATATTTAGCTATGCTACTTTTGTAAGCAAATATACTCACTTATATTAAAGGACTACCTGTGAAAGCTGTAATTCCTGTTGCCGGTTTAGGCACCCGTATGTTGCCAATGACTAAGGCAATCCCTAAAGAAATGCTCCCCTTGGTTGATAAACCGCTTATTCAATACATTGTAAATGAATGTGTAGCTGCGGGTATTAAAGAAATTGTACTCGTAACACATAGCTCTAAAAATGCCATTGAAAACCACTTTGATACCAGTTTTGAACTAGAGGCCACGCTAGAAAAGCGGGTTAAGCGCGCTTTACTTGAAGAAGTACGCTCTATTTGCCCTGCAGATGTGACTATTATGCATGTGCGCCAAGGTGAAGCTAAAGGCTTAGGACACGCTATTTTATGCGCCAAGCCAATTGTGGGTGATGACGACTTTGTAGTGGTGCTACCTGATGTAATCCTCGATGCTTATACGGCAGATCAAAAAACTGAAAATTTAGCGGCGATGATTGCTCGTTTCGAGCAAACGAAAGCCAGTCAAATTATGCTAGAACCGGTTGCTATTGAAGATGTAAGCAAATACGGTATTGCTGATATTAATGGTGTAAAGCTAACTGCTGGTGAAAGTGCAGTAATTAAAAGAATGGTTGAAAAACCAGCCGCAGATGTTGCTCCTTCAAACCTAGCCGTTGTTGGTCGTTATGTTTTAAGTAAAAATATTTGGCCATTACTCGCTAAAACCCATGTAGGCGCAGGCGGTGAAATACAGCTTACAGACGCGATTGATGCATTATTGGCTATTGATACGGTAGAAGCGTTTCATATGAGTGGCCGCTCACACGACTGTGGCGATAAGCTCGGTTATTTAAAAGCGATTGTAGAATACAGCATGCGAGATAAGAGCTTAGGCGATGAGTTTACTGAGCATATGAAAAAGTTGGTTAAAGGGTAACGGGCGACGGGCATCGGGTAACGAGCTATGAGCGACGGGGTATGGGCATCGAGCCTAGAACCTCGAATTAACCAGTTGGGCTAATGGTTTTATTTTCTCATTTACTCCTCATTCACTTCTCTTTGTGAATAAGATCTTAAAATATTTATGCGCAAAGAGTTTAAGAGACGCTGCGCTTTTAGAGGAAGTTACGGGCTGCGAGCTTCGGGTTACGGGCGACGAGCTTCGGGCCTCGAACCTAATTCCTAGAACCTAAAATCTTCATGAAGGCGTTGCCAATGAGTTTTAAGTTGTTGTTTATGTGCTTTACTCATTGGTAAATTCTTAATCGCATCTGGCCATTGTGTACGCGCTTTATTAATTACATCATCTAAATGAGGTTTTATAGCTCGCCAAGGAGTGTCTGCTTTTTTAGACCAGTATTCAAAATGTTTATAAGAGATATCGTACCATGCTTTTGTTTTCGCGAGGTTGAGTGCAAAATGTTGCTCATTTGCAATGTAAACACTGGTTGTAACTATATCATAAGCAGGTGATAGCCTTGGCGTTGTTCTATCTGAATATAATAAACTCCAATTTTTTAGGTGAGCGTCACCATTAGCTAGCAGAATATTAGCAAGTAAACGTCTTGCTAGCTGTTGCACATCAGCGAGTCCATCCTCTGAAAACTGATATAAGATCCTTGCTATTTGCTCATAGTTTCCTGAATTGTATTTATCGTGTGGGTACTTAACGAGTACTTGTGCAAAATCTTCCATGTGAATTCGTTGATTGCTTTGCCTATCGAATCGCTTTATTGCAAACGCTAGTTTTTCATTAGGTAAATTAATTTGAGGTAAATTATCTAATTGTTCAATATTAACTAGTTTTATATCCGGAATATCAACACCTACCATTGACGCTAAAGTCATAGATGTAAACTCATTAGTAGGCACATCTTTATGTTTAGTTGAGGGGGTTTTTATGATCCAATCACCCAACACATTATCACGTGCTAAATTATATCGGCCGTCTTTTTCTTTCATAGAAAATTTCATTTGGACACCAGCCAAAGAAAATTTATTCTCTTGATTTAACTTGTCAAAATTCACCGCAGTTACTTGGCCATGACTATTAAATAGGCTAATTGGAACATCCTCAGGCTTCATTGGTTCAGCAACTAAAGCACCTGGTAAGTCCATTCCGAGGTACGAAAGGATGTGAAACTCATTATCTACATGAGTTTTAAGGCCTTGAGCTATTAGTTCGCGTAATGAACCTTCTGGTAGTAGGTTTGATAGTATGGGGTGAACGCGTTGGTTTGTTACCCAAGGTTCTGACATCATTTTTTCAGCTCGTGGGAAGTTTGGATGTGTAGTTAAGCTAAATGTTGGCCTCGTTTTATTTAAACGAAAGCTTTCATCGAAGTGGAATATGTTTAAGCCATTTTTACCCCCAGCAAGAAAGCCTACTACATGGCCATGCAGTGTTAACTTTAAAACATTAATTTCCATGTTCATCCTCATCCTCTAGTAATCCTTTCCATGGATCTTCAGATACAGTTATTTTTTGTAGGCTTTGATTAGGCTTTTGATGTTCGGTTGGTATGTTGCCATCACTGTTTTTGAGGGCAGCTAATACCACACTCATTTTTTCTTTCGGTATTAACATTATTTCACTATTAAGCCCTTGAGCTACTAATGTTAGCGTATCTAATCTGGGATTGCCTTTTGCTTCAAGTCGCTGGTATTGTTGCCTAGAAATACCAATGCGCATGGGCATTTCATTTTGTTTTATTTTTAGAGCAAGACGACGGTTTTTTATTTGCTGTAGAAGGTTCATTTAAGGAAACTAATAAGTTGCTTTTTAAATTTATAGAAACATATTAGTTGCTATTGTTGTTTTTAGCAACTTAAGTGTTGCTATTTTATACTGTACTCGGGTTACGGGCTTCGGGCGACGAGCTGTGGGCAGCGGGGAGCGAGTTACGAGCCTCGAACCTCGAATTAACCAGTTGGGCTAATGGTTTTATGTTCTCATTTACTCCTCATTCACTTCTCTTTGTGAATAAGATCTTAAAATATTTATGCACAAAGAGTTTAAGAAACGCTGCGCTTTTAGAGGAAGTTACGGGCTGCGAGCTGCGGGCGACGAGCCTAGAGCTAAACACCGAACCTCAAGCCTAGAACCTAAAATCGACGCGGGGTGAACCCGCTGCTACATACATAAAAAAGTCTTGCGATATTAGCCGCAAGGTTTTTAAATACCCCGAACCCCGAACCCCGAACCCCGCAATTAAGCTATTAGTTTCTCCGCAAGGTTGAGTTCCATTGTTGCTTTTAATAAACGGTATAAGTTAATTGATGCGTCTATTTCTTCTTTACGGTTGGTTAAGCTTTCAATATTTAAACCCAGTGGTACACCTAAGTGGGCACAGCTTTTTAAAATTGAGTCGAGGTTTTCGCGACAAATACGCACCGATTCGCTTAATGTATTTTCCGAATCAAGCATGCGCCATTTAGTTGCCTCTGGCACTGAGATACCTAGCCACTGCATAAACTCCAATGTTTTTTCACCACCACAAGGCGTAAAGGTCAATATAATCCGATTAGGTGTCAGGCCTTGTGCTTTGCATGTGCGCGCATAACTGGTTATTAAATCTATGGTTGCTTGTGCGTTGTACACGGCTTGAGAGATAAAAAACTGGCACCCTTGTGCTGTTTTTTCTATTAAGCGTTGGTGCTCGTTGCGCTTATTGGCATGGCGCTCAGCAATGGTTACACCACCTAAAAAGAAATCTTCTGACTGCTCTGCCAGAGTTTTGTAGGCATTCGGTAAGCTTAGCTTTATATCACCTGCTGATGATGGGCTGCCCACTAGCACCACGTTTTTTAAATCGTAGTCATTTTTAGTTTCATCTAACCACGCTTTAAACTCACTCACACCGCGCTGAGCTACACTTTTATAAGTAATTACATCAAGATCAGATAAGCCTCGTAAGAGTTGACTGTACTCGCGCGGATCAACTGTTTGCTTAAATGCAAATGGACGCGCTTGCTCTGTACGGCTGCTTTCATCTTGAATGTCATAAATAATTACGCCGTCATATTCAATTTCGTGTAAACGGCCTAATAACTTTTCGGCAATGATTTTTAATTGCGCTTTATCAGTCCCAATTTTTGGCGGTGTTGTGCCAATTAGGTAAACACCTTGGTTGGTGTCCTGTATTTTTTCTTGAAGTGATAAAGCCATAATCCCCATTCCAGCTTAATTTGTGATGATGGATTTAATATAGCAGCCATTTAGACGTCTAGATAGATTTATTTGTTGAAAGTTTCTCAACTAACGTGAATTATTTTCATAGTTAAATTAAATAACTGACACAGTTGTTTACATAATTAATAGGCTTAGGGCTCTTATATTTAATTACTTTACGGCATACTTAGTTTGGTAAATGTTTTAAAAATTGCTCAATTTAAAAAGGGATAACAATGAAATTTAAATTATTGGCAACTAGCCTAGCGGTATCGCTGGCCTTAACCGGTTGTGCTATGCAGCAAAGTCAAAACACGCAAACAGCAGCCCAACAAGAACAAGTTAATAAAGCAGATGAGCGTGTTTTTTCACAAGATTACCTAATAGAAGAGCTAGATAACGGCTTGCGCGTTATGGTAGTTAAAACCGATTACCCAGATGTAGTATCGCTACAAATACCTGTATCTGTTGGCTCGCGTAATGAAGTGGAAGCGGGTAAAACTGGTTTTGCTCACTTTTTTGAACACATGATGTTTAAAGGCTCTGAAAAGTTTCCGCAAGATGTGTATTCAGATATTCTAAAAAATTCAGGGGTTGATAACCGCGCCTACACAACTAACGATTACACTAACTACCACTTAAATTTTTCAAAGCAACATCTTGATAAAGTACTTGAGATTGAAGCTGATATTTTTCAAAACTTAAGCTACACCGAAGAACAATTTAGAACGGAAGCGCTAACGGTTAAAGGCGAGTACTTAAAAAATAACGCCAGTCCAATTCGTAAATTATTAAGTGCGGTACGCCAAGAAGCGTTCGAAAAACATACCTATAAACACACTACAATGGGCTTTTTTGAAGATATTGAAGCCATGCCAGATCAAATGGCCTACGGTAAAGAGTTTTTTGCTAAGTTTTATAAGCCTGAATATGTATCGCTTGTGATTGTTGGTGATGTTGAGCCAAAAGAGACCATGGCGATGGTTAAAAAACATTGGGGTAACTGGCAAAAAGGCGACTATGTTGCTGATATTCCTAAAGAGCCAACTCAGCAAGCGCCAAAATATGTGCATGAGCAAAACGAGGGATTACCTGGCCATTGGTTACTTGTGTCGTATAAAGGCGCTGCATGGGAGCCTCAGAAAAAAGACAGAGCCGCATTAGATTTACTGTCGCAGCTTTACTTTTCGAGCAATTCAGATATTTACCAAGAGCTGGTAGTAGAAAAGCAAATAGCGAGTCAAATGTTTACCTATAACCCAGAGACTAAAGATCCAGGGTTACTGCATGTATTTGTAAAAGTTGAAAATGCCGATGATTTAGCCACAGTGCGTGATGCTATAAACCGTACCTATGCCAAAGCGCGTACTGAGTTGGTTGATAGCCAAAAACTCAGCGATTTAAAGTCTAATCTTAAATACAGTTTTATAAATGGTTTAGATTCGTCGCAAGCAATTGCCTCTACACTTGCCAGCTATATGCATTTTGAGCGCGATCCTGAGGTAATTAATCAGCTGTATAAATCGGCAGACAATATCACTAGCGAAGATATTAGAGCCGTTGCAAATAAGTATTTTGTTGATAATGCCCGCACCACAATTACTATGTCAGCACTTGATAAAGCCCCTGGTTTTGAACAAGAAAGCGACTTAAATGCCTTGGTAGCAAAATATCAGCAAGTACCGAGTAAGCCAATCTTTAAAGTGCTTGATAAAACTAATAGCTCGCCGTTAATCGATATTAACTTATTATTTAATACCGGTGCCGCTGCCGATCCGCAGGGTAAAAAAGGGGTTGCAGCACTGACTGCCGCAATGCTGGCGCAAGGTGGCTCAACCTCAATGAGTTACAAAGATATTAAAAAGGCAATGTACCCGCTGGCGGGTAGTTTTGGTTATCAAATAGATAAAGAAATGCTTTCGTTCCAAGGGCGTATTCATAAAGATAATGCTGCTCAGTGGTATGCCTTAGTGAGTGAGCAGTTGCTAAACCCTGGCTTTAGAGAAGATGACTTTAAACGTCTGAAAAAAGAAATGATCGATGGCATTAAGTCGGGTTTAAAAGCCTCTAATGATGAAGAGTTGGGTAAAGAAGTGCTCTACAGCGTGCTTTATAAAGGCCACCCTTATGAAAGCTATAACTACGGTGACTTATCAGATTTAGAAGCACTGACCCTTGATGATGTTAAAGCGTTTTATAATGCTGAACTTACACAAGCTAAACTTACTGTGGGTTTAATTGGTGCCGTGCCTGAAAAACTCAAAACACAAATGTTATCTGACTTAGCGACACTTCCAAAAGGCGAACAAAGCCGCTTAACAATCCCTGATGCGCCAGTGCTTAAAGGTCATCATGCAACAATTGTTGAAAAGTCAGCGCAATCAACGGCTGTATCGTTTGGCTTTCCTATTGATACCATTCGTAGCAGCGAAGACTGGACCGCATTGTGGCTAGTACGTTCGTACTTTGGTGAGCATCGTAGTTCTAACAGTTATTTGTACGAACGTATTCGTCAAACCCGTGGTATGAATTACGGTGATTACGCCTATATTGAATACTTCCCTAGAGGTATGTTTCAAACTAAACCGGATGCAAACTTAGGGCGCTCTGAGCAAATATTCCAGGTGTGGCTGCGTCCACTGCGCTCAAATAACGATGCGCATTTTGCTACCCGTACCGCATTATTTGAGCTAGATAAGCTAATTAAAAATGGCATGACTGAGGCTGATTTTGAAGCCACACGTAACTTTTTAATTAACTTTGTGCCACAAATGGTTGCTAGTCAAAATCGCCAGTTAGGTTATGCGCTAGATAGCGAGTTTTATAACACCGATAGTTTTGTAAACTATGTAACAAACAAGCTTAAAACATTGACTGTTGACGATATAAATCGAGTGATAAAAGACAACCTACAAACTGAGAATATTCACTATGTGTTTGTTACCGGTGATGGTGAAGATATGCAAAAACGTTTAGCAACTATGCAAACCTCGCCTATGGTGTACAACACCGATAAGCCTGCCGAGTTAGTGGCTGAAGATAAGGTAATTGCTAATTATAAATTAGCAATTCCTGCAAAAAATATTGAAGTAGTGAAGGTGGATAAAGTATTTCAATAATTTAAGTTCTTAAGTTTTTAAGTACTAAAAAATGCCCCTGTGCCGTAAGCATTGGGGCATTTTTATATTTTATTAGTTACTAACTAATAGTACTGAGGCTGCACCAAGGGCAAAACTAATAACAGAGCTAATAACTAAACCAGCAATAAAACTTTTAGATGGGCTGTTATTGGCATCATTTTGGTTGTTTTCATCAAGCTTAATAAGCTCACCTTGGCGTACTTCAAATACCGCACATAAGGCCATGGTGGTTTCTTTTGAGGCTGCACCTTCTTTTTCTACTCGTTGAATGGTTCGCAAGCTTACATCGCAGGCATCGGCAAGCTGTTGTTGTGTCCAATCGAATGTGTGCCTAAGCGACTTTACCGTTGTAGGGTTTAATTGCATGTTAAAGTTTCCCTACAATTAGCTCTACGACTGTTGCAGTGGTATAGCCAAATACTGCTCCACCTAACGCGCAGCCTAGAATAAAAAAAGCCGCTTTTTTAGGATCGCTAGGAAGGCTACTTTGAACTTGCTTGGCAAGCACTTCTTGATCTTTATGTAGGGTGCATTCAAGTCGCCCTGTCAGTATATTGAGCATGTCAAATTTCACTTGGTACTGCGAGTTTTCAAAATCAAATTTGTGTGAGCTTTTTATATTAACACTGCGTCTACTGCTAACTAAGTCATCGTTAATATAGACTTCTTCTTTACCTGTGAAGTAGCTTCCAAAACAGGCTATTTGATTATCGCCATCTTGAAAGTAAAATTTATAGCCTAATTTTTTTGTATTTAATATGTCGTTTTTCATCATCGTTATCCTTGTTGAGTTGATGATGCTAATTTAGCGTTTATTATTATTTTTTACGCCGTCAGCAGTACGCCAGTGGCTATTTTGGCACATGACACACGTGCTGTCATATGTTGTTATTTACTGATTTTTATTAACTTATTTTATTTTTTCATAAATGCTTAAACCTGCCTAGCTGTCATATGACATGACTTGAAAAAAGTAATATAAACCTGAAACTTAACTGGTTATATCTAATAACCAGAACAAATAACGAAGGCATTAACACCTAGGCGGCTAAATCCGTTAGAATTAGCGGTAGGCTCTTTGTACTAACTTAAGGCATTATTATGCGTCATGAAATTTGGCAACAGCTTCGTAGCGAAGCAAATGAAGTAGTAACTCGTGAACCCCTTTTAGCGAGCCATGTGTATTCGTGTATTTTAAATCATGAGTGCTTAGGGTCGGCATTGAGTTTTATTGTTGCTAATAAACTAGCTGATGCTGTGGTTTCTGCTTTTACAATACGCGAGTTGTTTGACCAAGCATTTGTAAAGTGTGACCGGATGCTGACGTATGTTGCTCATGATATTAAAGCGGTAAAAGACCGTGACCCTGCGGCCGAAACCTACCTTACTGTGATTTTAAATTTAAAAGGGTTTCACGCGATTCAAGCACACCGTTTAGCAAACTGCTTATGGCAGCAAAACCGTAAAGAGCTTGCACGCTTTATTCAAAGCCGTACCTCAGAGGTGTTTGGGGTTGATATTCACCCTGCCTGTAAAGTAGGCCAAGGCATCATGTTTGACCATGCTACCGGTATTGTAATTGGCGAAACCGCCGTGATTGAAGATAATGTATCTATATTACAATCGGTTACATTAGGTGGTACGGGTAACGAGCAAGGCGATCGCCATCCTAAAATCAGGGCGGGCGTACTTATTGGTGCGGGCGCTAAAGTGTTGGGTAATATTGAAGTGGGCGAGGGCGCACGTATTGGTGCAGGCTCTGTGGTACTAAGCCCTGTGCCGCCTCACACAACTGCTGTTGGCGTACCTGCAAAAATTATTGGTCGTCCTGATTGTGAGTGCCCGGCAGAAAGTATGAACCAAAACTTTTTAGAGTATCCCGAGCCAGAAAACGAATCGCACACCAGTGCAATGCTTTAATTTTTGAGTACCTAGAAATGATATATAAAAGTAACCTTGTGGCTATGCTGCTCTGTTTCTCTTCAGGCGTGGCGTTAGCAAGTGGTTACTTTTTGTTTTTTAAAGATTCCACTCGTGTTTCCTCAGCGCCCAAACAAGCTGTAATCTCTTCGGCTAGTAATCAAGTCAATAATCAAACAACTACTTTGCAAGGTTTAGTGCAGGTTAATAAAGCCCAAGAGGCTGATCAACAAACTCAGCTAGCACAACATGTGGTTGAGCTTAATCAGCGGCTTGAAAAAAAATCAATCCAGCTTAAGCAGTCTCAACAACAGCTAAAGTTAAATCAATCAGAAAGTGTAGAGCTTGATGATGAGCTCGCAATACAGTTTGAACAAGAGGCTGATAATCTCGAATGGAGTTACGAGCTTGAAGTCGCGTTAACTGACTTTTTAATTATTAATGAGTTTGCAGATAGCGCTGAGCTTACAGCGCTAAAGTGTAAGCAAACAATTTGTAAGTTTGAGCTTACCATTAACCAACATGCCGTTAATTATGGAGCTAAATTATGGCGCGAGCTAAACGATAAGCTTCATCTTGAACCTTGGTGGCAGCAATTTAAACTCAGTGCATCTCAATCTAACGATGCCCGTATTGAGTTTACTGTTAGTACGCAAGGCTAGCGCTTAGCAATATGGCTAAGCTTCTACCTTTGAAATAACCTGGCCATCTACTAACTCAGTGATCAACACATCACCCACTTTTACATCTTCCACTGATTTAACCACTTTATTTTGCGCCGTTTTCGTTATGCTGTAACCGCGCGCTAATACATTAAGGGGGCTAACCGAATCAAGCCGACTCGCCTGTAAGGCAAGCGTATTATTTGCGTGTTGTAGCTGCTGCTGCATCGCTTGGTTTAGCCTTGCATGGAGTTGTGCTAACTGATAGTTTGCATTTGCTAGCTTTTTATCTGGTGATTGGCGCATTAGGCGTGGAGTTAAATTAGCTAACACGCGTTCTTGCTGGTATAAACGCTGACGCATTGCCTGTTGCAGTGCAATACTCAGCTCATCTAAGCGTTGTGATTTTTGGTTTAGCTGATTGCGCGGGTGGCATAAATTTAAGCGGTGCTGCAACTGTATGGCTAGTGCGCGTTTATCGGCAATGTCGTGTTTAAATGCATTCGCTAAACGGCTAATTAACTGATGAACCCTATTATGTAGCTCTTGTGTATTGGGGCTTACGAGCTCTGCGGCTGCAGAAGGAGTTGCTGCACGTACATCAGCAACGTAATCGCTAATCGTGGTGTCTATTTCATGGCCAACAGCGCTCACAATGGGTAGTGCGCTTTGATAAATAGCGCGAGCAAGGTGCTCATGGTTAAAGCACCATAAATCCTCTAATGAACCACCGCCGCGCCCGAGTATAATAACGTCGACCTCATTACGTAAATTTGCCAGCTCTATTTGCTTTATTAAATGGCCATACGCTTCTTTGCCTTGCACCATCGCAGGATAAATAACGACTTCTAATTGCGGTGCACGACGTTTTAGTACTGTTAAAATATCTTTAATTGCGGCGCCTGTAGGTGAGGTGATCACCCCTATGCGATTTATGTTTTGGGGTAGGGGTTTTTTATAAGCGGAGCTAAATAAGCCCTCTGCAGCCAAACGCATTTTTAGCGCGTCAAACTCTTGCTTAAGTTGCCCTTCGCCGGCAGGCTCCATATGTTCAACAATAAGCTGGTAGTCACCACGGGGTTCGTACAACGATACACGTGCTTTAACGGTTACTTGTGCACCATTTACAGGGCGGTAGCTTTGGTTGCGATTATTGCCTCGCCACATGGCGGCTTTAATTTGCGCTTTATCGTCTTTTAACGAAAAATACCAATGCCCAGAAGCAGGCGCAATAAAGTTAGAAATTTCACCAGTGAGCACTAAAGACGCAAAACCTTGTTCAAGTAAGGCACGTATTTCACGATTAAGGCGAGATACGGTATAAACCGTTTGCGAGGGCTTAGAAAACATAAAAACTACCAAAAAACATTTATAAATCTAGCTTATCATAAATAAATACAAAATATTATTTACTAGTGCCTACAACGCTGTTAAAATTTGGCCGCAATTCCTTATCTTAGATCCACATGTGAGAAGTTGCCAAAATGCTTAGAATCGCTAAAGAAGCTCTTACCTTTGATGACGTACTTTTAGTACCTGGTCATTCTACTGTTTTGCCACACACGGCAAATATTTCAACTCGCTTAACGCGTGGTATCAAACTTAACTTGCCGCTCATTTCAGCATCTATGGATACTGTTACAGAAGCTCGTTTAGCTATTGCACTCGCGCAGGAAGGTGGTCTTGGTTTTATTCATAAAAACATGACCATTGCAGAACAAGCGAAAAATGTTCGTAAAGTTAAAACCTATGAAGCAGGTATTGTTTCATACCCTGTTACAGTAACCGCCGATCTGACTATTGCAGATGCCGTTGAGCTGTCTCAGGAAAAGGGATTCTCAGGTTTTCCGGTCACCGATAGCGAAAATAACCTTGTAGGTATTGTAACTAGTCGTGATATGCGCTTTGAAACTAAGCTTGAACAGCCGGTTTCAACAGTGATGACGAAAAAAGAAAACCTAGTAACGGTTAAAGAGGGCACCGCTCGCGAAGATATCTTAAGCTTAATGCACGAACACCGCATTGAAAAGATTCTTGTGGTTGATGATGCGTTTAAACTTAAAGGCATGATCACCGTAAAAGATTACCAAAAAGCACAAGACAAACCAGATGCATGTAAAGACGAGCAAGGTCGTTTACGTGTAGGTGCTGCGGTAGGTGTTGGCGCAGGTACTGATGAGCGTATTGCTGCATTAGTTGAAGCCGGTGTTGATGTACTACTAATCGATACTTCTCATGGTCACTCTCAAGGTGTTATTGACCGTGTTGCAGCGACTCGTCAAGCTTACCCTGATTTACAAATTGTTGCGGGTAACGTGGCAACTGCCGAAGGTGCTATTGCCCTTGCAGATGCTGGTGTTGATGCTGTTAAAGTAGGTATCGGCCCAGGTTCTATTTGTACTACACGTATTGTTACTGGTTGTGGTGTACCACAAATAACAGCCATTTCAGATGCGGTTGAAGGCCTTAAAGGTCGCGATATTCCAGTGATTGCCGATGGCGGTATTCGTTTTTCTGGTGATATTGTAAAAGCATTGGTTGCGGGTGCATCGTGTGTAATGGTTGGCTCTATGCTCGCGGGTACTGAAGAAGCACCAGGTGAAGTTGAACTTTATCAAGGTCGCTACTACAAGTCTTACCGTGGTATGGGTAGCCTAGGTGCGATGGATCAAAAAGAAGGTTCATCAGATCGCTACTTCCAAAAATCAAACCAAGCTGACAAGTTAGTACCTGAAGGTATTGAAGGTCGTGTTGCTTATAAAGGGCCAATTGCAACCATTATTCACCAACAAGTGGGTGGTCTTCGCAGTGCAATGGGCTTAACCGGTTGTGCCACAATCGAAGAGTTAAACACTAAACCACAGTTTGTACGTGTAACTTCTGCTGGTATGGGTGAGTCGCATGTTCATGATGTGCAAATCACTAAAGAAGCACCGAACTACCGTTTAGGCTAATCAGCCTTAACAACTTGAAATAAGTGGGCTAACCTTTGTTAGCCCTAATATAGTCACACAGCTTAAGCTGGTGGCGTTTAGCACCTGACTTTACGAGATACTTCATGAGCAAAGACATTCACGATTCACGAATCCTCATTTTAGATTTTGGTTCACAATACACGCAGTTAATCGCCCGTCGCGTACGCGAAATTGGTGTTTATTGTGAGCTTTGGGCTTGGGATGTAACCGAAGAGCAAATTCGCGAGTTTAACCCACAAGGTATTATCCTTTCTGGTGGCCCAGAATCAACTACGCTTGAAAACAGCCCGCGTGCTCCTGAGTATGTATTTGATGCTGGTGTACCGGTATTGGGTATTTGTTACGGTATGCAAACTATGGCAACGCAGCTTGGCGGCCGTGTACACAGCTCAGATAAAAAAGAATTTGGTTACGCACAAGTTGAAAAAGTGGGTAACTGTGCATTATTTGATGCCATTGAAGATCATATTACTGATGGCGGCAATGGTGTACTAGATGTGTGGATGAGCCATGGTGATAAAGTAATGGAAATTCCAGATACTTTTAATACCACTGCTAAAACATCTACTTGCCCACATGCGGCAATGTCTAACGAAGAAAAACGCTTTTACGGTGTACAATTTCACCCAGAAGTAACACACACACATCAAGGTCAACGTTTACTAGAGCGTTTTGCTATTGATATTTGTGGTTGTGAAAAATTATGGACGCCGGCAAAAATCATTGATGACGCCATTGAGCGTATCAAAGAAACCGTTGGCGACGACGAAGTTATTTTAGGCTTATCAGGCGGTGTAGATTCATCGGTTGTAGCTATGCTTATTCACCGTGCTATTGGTGAGCGACTAACCTGTGTATTTGTTGATAACGGGCTACTTCGTTTAAACGAAGGCCAGCAAGTTATGGATATGTTTGGCAATAAGTTTGGCTTAAACATTGTTAAAGTAGATGCCGAAGATCAATTTTTAAATGACTTAGCAGGTAAATCAGACCCAGAAGATAAACGTAAAGCCATTGGCCACACGTTTATTAATGTATTTGATGAGCAAGCTAAAAAGCTTAAAAACGCAAAATGGTTAGGCCAAGGTACAATTTACCCTGACGTAATCGAATCAGCGGCCTCAGCGACTGGTAAAGCGCACGTAATTAAATCGCACCATAATGTGGGCGGCTTACCAGATGATATGCAAATGGGCTTAGTAGAGCCATTACGTGAGTTATTTAAAGATGAAGTACGTAAAATTGGTTTAGAGCTAGGTTTACCGTACGACATGCTTTACCGCCACCCATTCCCAGGGCCAGGTTTAGGTGTGCGTGTACTTGGCGAAATCAAAAAAGAGTACTGTGATTTACTTCGCCGCGCTGATGCTATTTTCATTGAAGAGCTTCACAAAGCAGAGCTTTACCATAAAGTAAGCCAAGCGTTTACTGTATTCTTACCAGTTAAGTCGGTAGGGGTTATGGGTGATGCACGTAAGTACGATTGGGTTGTTTCACTTCGTTGTGTAGAAACCATCGACTTTATGACTGCGCGTTGGTCACATTTACCGTATGAGTTCTTAGGTGTGGTTTCAAACCGTATCATTAATGAAATCGACGGTATCTCACGTGTTGTTTATGATATTTCAGGTAAACCACCTGCAACTATCGAGTGGGAATAATTGTATGCTGCAAGCCATTAATTTAATGGCTTGCTTTTTCTTATTGAGCTCAACTTTTTAATCATCATCCAACCACAAAAACACCCAGCTAAACACCTCTAAGCAAAACTTTATCAAAAAAGTCACGCTTGTAGCAGCGTAAAAATAACAATTTAAACTTTTATAGCATTAAATAAGCTCAGTAAACTGCGGTTATAGACATTGTAAAAAGAGCTGCTAAATTAAAAAACAGTTCTATACTATAAATAAAATCAAACAACTCAGGTATGAGAATATAATTTTGTCCCTATTTGCAGTTTAAGCTCTCCCGTTGCAACTAGCTAAAAATTAATAAAAAAAATGTATTAATACAGGGTAAGAGTAAAAGCGTTTTTATTGGAGGAGGGGATTGTTAAATACCATCCTAAACCTTTAATAGTTTCTTGTTAGGTCGCAATTTGATATAGGGTAATGAGGGGTTTTGTGAGAACTGATGAGTCAGCGGTAAGTAGGTTCGAAGAGCAAATGCAACTTTTCATCCTTTGGTTGTTGTGTGTGGGTGGATTGTTAACTGCAGCTAGCTTATTTATACTTGAGTTGCCGAATAATACATTGTCATTAATGATAATTGCTGTGTGGGAGTTATGTGCATTAAGCGCTATTACCTTTAAAAAAATTCGACAACGCTTGTTAACTCTATTGACTATTTTGATTACCTTGGCTTTTCCCTTTATTATTTTGGTAAATGGTGTTGTCCCAGCTAGTTTAGCTCCGCTGTTTGTGGTGGTGTTGGTGCTCGTCCTAAAGGGCCAAACGCGTATTATCTGCATGTGTATCTTAAATATTACGCCATTAATGTTACTTGCCAATGGTGAGCCCCAAACCACGGCGATTGTGGTACGCGTTGTGTTTAGCACTATCGTTCTTTCCATCTTAATTTATTACCTTCTTAGTAGTTATCAAGCATTAGTCGATAAAACTCAATTGCAATTAGATACAAATGAACGAATATATGGAGTCATTGGACATGAGTTGCGAACACCCGCTGCAACCATAAAAATGCTAATAGATATTGAGCTTGAGCAAAACTGTTCGAAAAATATTTTAGAGCTGCAGCGGTTATCCAGTCACTTACTATGTGTGTTGGATGATATGAAAACGTCCTCTAGTAGTGCTACCTTAGCTGTGTACAAGAATAATGAAACTATATCGGTTCATGATACCGTTGAACGGGCGATTGAAGGAGTAAAGCCTTTAGCCGAAAAGTATAATTTTATTATTAACTTCTCAGCAAAAAGAGCAGTTACAGAGCATCATATAGGCTCCACTAAAGCTATCTTTCAAATTATTCAGAACTTAATTAAGAATGCGATATTACATAGTGGTGGCAGCACAGTCACTGTAATGAAATCAGCCGAATCCTTAAGCCATGATAAAACCCATTATCGTATTAATGTTATTGATGATGGTAAAGGTATTGATGTTAAATTTCGAGATAAGATGTTTAATGCATTTGAACGTGGCGATACATTGAGTGAAGGTACTGGGCTGGGGCTTAATATCTGCAAGCAAATAGCTAACACTTTGGAGGATGGAGATTTAAGTTATATTAGTAGCGAAAACGGTGGCGCTAATTTTGAGTTAGTCTTTGTTTTGCATAGTGTTGATGAGCATGATGCAGCCTCAGTAAAAGTGGATGATTTCGAATTACTGCAAAACCTAAAAATACTGCTAGTCGAAGATACACCTATGCTGCGTATGATAGCCAGTAAGATCCTTACCCAAAATGGCGCGATAGTGACTGAAGCAGAGGATGGTATTATTGGTTTAAATCAGGCAAGCACAGGCGATTTTGATTTAGTCATCACGGATATCATGATGCCAAATTGTGATGGCTACGAGTTAACTGTTAGACTGCGCGAGCAAGGCTTTGTTAATCCCATTATTGGCGTAACAGGTGCCACAGTTGGCAGTGAAGCTGAACGGTTAATTGCGTGTGGTGCGAATGCGGTTTTGCCTAAGCCACTAACACTTTTGAGTATTACAGAGGAGCTAAAAAAGTTAAAAGTAAATAAAGCTTAAGTGTCTACAGGCAATTACGCAATGGCAAGTTTGAAATCATAACTGCTTTAGTTTTATTCTGAGTGAGCTAAGACGCTACAAGCAATTGAGATTGAATAATATACTAGTTGTTAAAAAGTGAAAAACCATAAATTAGCATGCTAATTCGCCGTTTTGTTTATTTAAAAAGCAAACAAACCAAAAAGTTGAATTTTTACTTTACCTTTGTCAAAAGGTCTTTATAATTCATCGTCATTGCAGGGGCGTAGTTCCAATTGGTAGAACAGCGGTCTCCAAAACCGACGGTTGGGAGTTCGAATCTCTCCGCCCCTGCCATTTCTTCTTTACATCGTTTTGATTACTTCATATATTATTCAACTTACTAATTCCATCGAGTCGTTATGCATTCACGTTACGCATCTGTTTTTGGTATAGAAAAGCTTGAACTTAATCAACACTTTCGCCCAGCTCCGTCAGAGCAGTCAGCTAATTCATCGTTAACACTCTGTGATACGTTAAAAGATGATATTGAGCGTGCGTTTGCGCCTGTAATAATTGACAAGATTGTTAAGTCATCAACTATTGAGTTTAATGAGCAACAATTAGGCTTGCCTGATTCTTCCCTGTCCAGTGCACAAAAACGTGCGTTATGGGCATTAATGAGTGAACACCTTGATACACTTTAAATCGGTTACCGATGAGAATATCAATGAGCTTATGGCCATTGAAACCAGCTGCCACACACATCCTTGGACATTAAAAACAATGCAATCATGTTTGCAGGGACGTTATTTTAATTTAGCGGCGTTCGATGAAGAGCAAATGATAGGTTTTTATATTGGTGAAAAAGCTGGACCCGATTTTACTCTAATGGACATTTGTGTCGCCCCAAGCTTTCAGGGACAAGGATTTGCTCAGCAGTTATTAACTCAGTTTATAGCTTATGGTGAGCAACACAGCGCCGAAAACTTATTTTTAGAAGTACGCGAATCTAATACACGGGCTATTGCTTTGTATGAACGAGCAGGCTTTATTGAAATGTCAGTGCGTAAAAATTATTACCCCAGTGACGCTCCCAATAAAAACGGCTTTGAAGACGCGATTTTAATGGGCATGGCACTGGGTTTAAATTTTTAACGATTACTTATTAGCGATGGCTTGCTCTATTGCGGCAATAAGTTCTGCAACGTGTTTTTCTCTTTGTGGCATATCATTGCCTTTTAAGCTTTGTTCAACCGCTGAGGCGCTTTGGTAAATTTCATCAAAGTTAAAACAGCCAGCGCTGCCTTTAATACTATGAGCAAGGGCGCGTAATGTCTCACAGTCACGGCTGTTATATAGTGCTTTTATCTGTTGTAAATAATCAGGTAAGCTTGCTAAGTAATTAGCATTTATTTGCTGAAACTTTTCACTCTTCAATAAGCTATCCCACTTGTTTTGGTTATCACGTTCAAGGT
The DNA here is from genome assembly GCF_005887175.1 of Pseudoalteromonas sp. S1612. Classification (GTDB taxonomy): domain Bacteria; phylum Pseudomonadota; class Gammaproteobacteria; order Enterobacterales; family Alteromonadaceae; genus Pseudoalteromonas; species Pseudoalteromonas undina. The sequence goes on from NZ_PNDH01000027.1 coordinate 39,415, forward strand.
GTAAATAGCTGACTAATACATTTTCTAGTGCGTCTTTGTCAATGGGTTTACCCAGCGCTTTATCACAGCCTGCTTCAAGGTAAGTATCAATATCATGATTCATTACATTCGCGGTCAGGGCGATAATTGGGCCATCATAGGCCGCATCTCTGAGCATTTTAGTTGCTTCTAATCCACCCATAACCGGCATTTGCATATCCATGATTATAAGCTGGTAGTCGTTTACCAGCGCCATTTCTACCGCTTGTGCACCATTGTTGGCTATATCGGGCTCTAATCCCCATGTTTGTAATAGTAATTTAATCAGTAACTGATTATCGGGGTTATCTTCTGCTACCAAAATATGCGCATCAAAGCTGTTGCTTGCAAAAGATAGCTGCGGATCCTTTTCTGGTGTTAGTTGAGAATGCTCTGTTAATAATAAATTGCCGCCATGGCTATTATGCAAATGGCAATCTATATCGATGGTAAAGCAACTACCCACACCCACCTCACTGGTTACACTTACATCACCACCTAGTAACTGAGCCAAGTTTTTTGAAATACACAGCCCTAATCCCGTACCACCAAACCGACGTGTCGTTGTAGCATCGGCTTGCTCAAATGGCGTAAATAATCGTTTTATTTGGTTTGACGACATACCAATGCCGGTATCTTCAATAACAAAGGTAAGCGTTTTTGGTGCTTGGTATTTAGCGGTTATTGTAACCTGACCTTGCTCAGTGAATTTAACCGCATTACTGGCAATATTAATCAGTATTTGTTTTAAGCGAGTAATATCACTATTAATAGTATGCGGTAGCGGAAGTGCATAATTAATTGTAAATGACAGCTGCTTCTCTTGTGCTAGAGGTTTAATGATTGATTCAACATCATGAATAAGTTGTACAACATTTAACGGCGTTTGCTCAACCGCGAGTTTTTCGGCTTCAATTTTTGAAAGATCGAGAATGTTATTAATAAGCTCTAACAAATGTTTTGAGTTACGTAGAATAGTGCCTAAATGATGTTTGTCATTGGTTGGTTTTTCGCTATGCAGTAGTTGCTCTGTAAATCCCATAATGGCTGTAAGCGGAGTGCGAATTTCATGACTCATATTGGCTAAAAAGCGGCTTTTAAGCTGGTTTGCTTGTTCTGCTTGGGCGATGGCGGTTTCAAGCTTACTGTTCATCGACTCAAGCGCCTTAGTCCGACTTTCTACTTTGTCTTCTAAGTGATGCTTATATTCTTCTAGTTGCTGTTGATAATGCTTAATTTGGTTAATCATGTGATTAAAGTCGTTAAACAGTATTCCTACTTCATCCGTAGTATATGCAGGGAGTGTAACAGAGAGGTCGCCATCACCAACGCGATGACTTGCTTCACCTAATAATTCTATTGGGTTAAGCAGTAAATTACGCACCACAATAAAAATTAAGATTGGTAGGGTGATCACAGAAATAATAACAATTAGCCCGGTGATCACACTAATTGCTTTGCCTGACTGATACAATACTGCTTTTGGAATGGTCGACACATAATAGTAGCCGCCACTCATTTGGGCTGCAAAAATCAGTCGCTCTATTTTATCAACACTTGAAAGTTCAATGGTTGATAAGCTACCTATATCCGCTAAATCGTTAATTTTATTTAGTTCATACTCGCTGACATAGTGGCCACGCATTTTATAATCGGAGCTAAATAAAATTTTACCATCGTTGGCCAGTAACAAATTTAAGGTGTTGTTATAAGGCGCTTCTAAAATGCTGGTGTTTAAAATAGAAGGGTCGACTTTAAGAATAATAAAGCCTAGCTGTTGTGGGCGTTTTAAATAATAGTCGACGCTATATATGCGCTGTACAAAGTATAAGTTGGTGGTGCCATCTTCTTTTTGCACCATAAACTGCTGCTGGCTTAAATTACTTTGTTTTACTTGATCAAAAAATGGGTAGGATTTGGGCGCTACGGTTAAATTACTGGAGTAATAGGCGTCACTTTTACCGGTTTTTGAGACTAAGTTAATACTAATAATGTCAGGGTAGGCTTCACTGTAACTGGCAAATACGTCCATTAACGCGCCAAGCCGATAGGTATAGCTGGCGTCTTCAAATAAATCTTTAGCTAAAAAGTCACTTAGTACCGGTGAAGCAGAGAGTAACTTAGCCGTTGCATGAAAAGAATCGATATAGTTGAATACTTTTTGCTGTTGTTGTTCTACAAAGCGACTCATAATCAAGTCGGCCTGCTTTTGCGTAGAGTTGGTCACATTAGTGAGCGTAAAGCCCCCTAAAAATAACAATGGCAGTATAACCAGTGGAGTTATATACCATAATAATCGAATACTTAGCTTACTGGTTTTCATTACCCAACATCAAATCCTCCATGTAATCGACCAATAATATGATTTACAGCCCTATTACTCAAGCTTGGTGTTAAGTTAGTGGGCAATTTATAGCGTTATTGTTAATAATCGCTGAAAACACCAAACTTAAAAAAGATCCGTTAATAACCAACCATTGATTGTTTATAAAGCCAAGATCAGCGAAAATAGTCTTTAATTACGATTAACTTAACGGATAGCGTCACAAGAGCTAATTTGGGTTCTTGTTGGGGTATGTTGAGCTTTAGAGGTTAGCTTGTTTTTAGCCTTGAAAGCTCAGCATACTAAAATACAAATACATCCGTATATCAACTAAAAGAACCTTTTTAATGGCAGACCAAAATCTCCTTAGCGAAATTAATAAACGCCGTACCTTTGCGATCATCTCGCATCCGGATGCGGGTAAAACCACTATCACTGAAAAAGTATTGTTATTCGGACAAGCAATTCAAAAAGCTGGAACGGTAAAAGGCCGTGGCTCTAATCAGCATGCTAAGTCTGATTGGATGGAAATGGAAAAAGAGCGTGGAATTTCTGTTACTACCTCTGTAATGCAATTTCCATATAACAATGCGTTAGTTAATTTACTTGATACCCCAGGACACGAAGACTTCTCTGAAGATACATACCGAACTTTAACCGCGGTAGATTCGTGTTTAATGGTAATTGATGCTGCTAAAGGTGTAGAAGAACGTACCCGTAAGCTAATGGAAGTAACACGCCTGCGTACCACGCCTATTGTTACCTTTATGAATAAATGTGACCGTGATATTCGCGACCCAATGGAACTACTTGACGAAGTAGAAACAGAGCTAAATATTGCCTGTGCACCTGTTACTTGGCCAATTGGCTGTGGTAAAGAGTTTAAAGGTGTTTACCATATCCATAACGAAGAGACCATTTTATATAAAACAGGTCAAGGTCACACTATTCAAGAAGTACGCAGCATTAAAGGGCTCGATAACCCTGAGCTTGACCAAGCCATTGGTGATGAACTTGCAGCGCAGTTACGCGATGAACTAGAGCTAGTTATTGGTGCATCACACGAATTTGATTTAGATCTATTCTTAGCGGGTGAGTTATCGCCTGTGTATTTTGGTACCGCACTTGGTAACTTTGGTGTAGATCATGTTTTAGATGGGTTAACTCAGTGGGCGCCAACCCCATTACCACGTGAGACAGAAGACCGCCAAGTTGTAGCCACAGAAGAAAACTTCACTGGGTTTGTATTTAAAATTCAGGCCAACATGGATCCAAAGCACCGTGACCGTATTGCCTTTATGCGTATTGTGTCGGGTAAATATAGCCAAGGCATGAAAATGAATCATGTGCGTATCGGTAAACAAGTCAGTATTTCTGATGCGGTAACCTTTATGGCAGGCGATCGTGAGCGTGCGGCTGATGCTTACGCTGGTGATATTATTGGTTTGCATAACCACGGTACGATTCAAATTGGTGATACCTTTACCCAAGGCGAAAAAATTAAGTTTAGCGGTATTCCAAACTTCGCCCCTGAATTGTTCCGCCGAATTCGTCTGCGCGATCCATTAAAACAAAAGCAGTTATTAAAAGGATTGGTACAGCTTTCAGAAGAGGGTGCAGTACAAGTATTCAGACCATTAATTAATAATGACTTAATTGTAGGTGCGGTAGGTGTGTTGCAGTTTGACGTGGTTGTAGCACGTTTAAAAGCTGAATATAACGTTGATGCAATTTACGAAAGCGTTAATGTAAATACAGCCCGCTGGGTTAGCTGTGATGATGTTAAAAAGTTTGAAGAGTTTAAGCGTAAGTGCGAAAGCAACTTAGCACTCGATGGTGGCGATAATTTAACTTATATCGCGCCGAGTCGTGTAAACCTTAACTTGTCGACTGAGCGTTACCCTGAAGTGACATTTAACCACACGCGTGAGAACTAACACTTAGCCATTAGAATTAACACAAAGCCTGCTTTGGCGGGCTTATAAAGGTAAATAATATAATGAATATTCGTACTATTTTAGTAGAAAAAGCCATTGCCGCTATGACCGCTGCAGGCCTGCCAGAAGATACTAATCCAGCGGTTACGCAAAGCACACGTCCACAGTTTGGTGATTACCAAATTAATGGCGCGATGGGCGCAGCTAAAAAAATGAAAAGTAATCCGCGTGAATTGGCGCAAAAAATTATTGATCAGTTAGATGTAAGCGACATTGCCGAAAAAACGGAAATTGCTGGTCCTGGTTTTATTAATATTCACTTAAAGCCAGAGTTTTTAGCACAAAGCGTACAAGCCGCTAATAACCACGCAAAACTTGCAGTAAATGAGCACGCCAAACCACAAAAAGTAGTGGTTGATTACTCATCGCCGAACCTTGCAAAAGAAATGCACGTAGGTCATTTACGCTCAACTATTATTGGTGATGCGGTAGTACGTGCGCTTGAATTTAGAGGCGATACCGTTGTTCGTCAAAATCACATGGGTGATTGGGGCACACAGTTTGGTATGTTGATAGCGCATTTAGAAGATCAAATTAACCAAGGTGTTGATTTAGATACTGTTGCGCTTGCTGACTTAGAAACTTTTTACCGCGATGCTAAAAAGCGTTTTGATGACGAAGAAGGTTTTGCCGATAAAGCACGTAACTACGTAGTTAAACTGCAAAGTGGCGACGCACACTGTGAAAAACTGTGGAAACTATTTATTGCCACTTCAGTGAAGCACTCTGAGGAAGTATATAAGCGTTTAAATGTAACCCTTACGCCTGCCGACATTATGGCTGAGAGTGCTTATAACAGTGAACTTAACGATATTATTAGCCTATTAAAAGATAAAAATATCGCAGTAGAGTCGCAAGGCGCGCAGGTGGTATTTTTAGATGAACTAGCAAATAAAGACGGTGAGCCTTCAGCGTTTATCGTACAAAAATCGGGTGGCGGCTTCTTATATGCAACCACAGATTTAGCCGCGTGTGATTACCGTTCAAACAAACTAGGCGCTGAGCGTATTTTGATATTTGTTGATGCGCGCCAGAGCCTTCACTTTAATCAAGTAGAGCTTACTGCGCGTAAAGCCGGTTTGTTACGTGATGAAACCAGTTACGAGTTTTGCCCATTTGGCACCATGATGGGCGCTGATGGCAAACCATTTAAAACCCGTACAGGCGGTACGGTTAAATTAGCTGATTTACTTGAAGAGTCAATTACTCGTGCAGCAGCCAAACTCGCTGAACGTGAATCAGATTTATCTGACGAAGACCGTAGTGAAATTGCCCGTAAAGTGGGTATTGGCGCGGTTAAATACGCAGACCTTTCTAAGCATCGTACCAGCGATTACATTTTTAACTGGGACAGCATGTTAAGTTTTGAAGGCGCAACAGCCCCTTACTTACAATATGCGTATACGCGTGTTCGCAGTATTTTCCGTAAGTCAGGTGTTGATGCTGCAAGCTTAAAGGCTGATGTGAGCATTATTGAGCCGCAAGAGAAAACGCTCGCGCTTAAATTATTGCAGTTAGAAGAAGTTCTTGATCTGATGATCAATGAAGCCACACCGCACGTATTATGTGGTTACTTATACGAACTAGCTAGCCTATATATGACATTCTACGAAGCTTGCCCAGTACTTAAAGAGGGCGTAGAGCCAAGTGTTCGTGATAGTCGTTTAGTGTTGTGTAATTTAGTGGCAGATACGCTGCGCACAGGCTTAGATCTACTAGGTATCGAAGTCATGGAGCAAATGTAATCACCGTCGTATTTTAATCTAATACTGCGTTGTCCACTCGACTGACCCTAATCACATACAACTACGTATGCTCATAGGGATAAGTCGAGTGTCCGCCTTATCTTAGACTAAACTACTTAGGTGAGCGTCTGCTGCGTGTAGTTCGCTTTAGCTGCGTTGGTAAAATTATTTAGCCTAAGTCACATACAAAAGTAACAAGGTACTAGGAAGAAATAGGCTTTAGGCACTAGGAAAAGTGTGACACGTATTACAGAGCGCTTAAAACTTTTGACGAACCTAGAACCTAGAACCT